>NZ_JBEZFH010000096.1:0-25715 GCF_040649355.1 Sphaerisporangium sp. NPDC049002
CCAGCGGGCGGGCCAGCTTGTCGAACACGATCAGCTCGCCCCTGCGGGGCGTCACGGTGAACCCCCGGTGCCCGAACCGCCGGTCGAGCTCGTCGGACCACAGTCCGGCGGCGTTGACCACGTAGCGGGCGCGCACCACGCCCCGGCTGGTGCGGATCTCGTGCGGGCGGTCGCCGTCGCCCGCGACCACCTCGCCGACCCGGGTCGAAAGGCGCAGGTCGACGCCCGCCCGGACGGCCTCGGTGGCGAAGGCGAGGGTGGTGGTCCAGGGGCAGATGATGCTCTCCCCCGGCACGTGCAGCGCGCCCAGGGCGCCCGGGCCGAGTCGCGGCTCGCGCCGGTAGACCTCGTCCGCGCCGATGACGCGCGTGCGGTCGTACCCGTTGGCCTCGGCCTTGGCCTTCAGCTTCGGGAGGGCGGCGAGCTGCTCGTCGTCCCAGGCGACCAGCAGGGCCCCGAGCGGCTCCACAGGGATGCCGGTCGCCGCCGCGTAGCCTTCCAGCAGGTCGTAGCCACGGCGTACCAGGCGGGACTCAAGGGTCCCGGGGGTCGCGTCGAAGCCGGTGTGCAGGATCGCGGTGTTGGCCTTGGACGTGCCGTCGCCGACGTCGGCGGCGGCGTCCAGGACGGCGATCCGCAGGTCGTGGTGGGCCAGCTCGCGGGCGATCGCGGTGCCCACGACGCCCGCCCCGACGACCACGACGTCATACGCCGCCTGGTCGCCGGGACCCCCCGGGCCGTCGTTCACAGGTTCTCCTTCGTGTCCTCGGTGAGCAGCGCCCGCACGGCCGCCGCGTACGAGCCCAGCCGGTCAGCGGCCTCGTCGGCTCCGGCGCGGGGCTCGTAGACGGCCGAGGGCGCCCCCCTCCCCGTCGCCTCGCCCACCGTCAGGCCCGGGTCCAGGCCCATTCTCGCCGCCGCCGCGACACCGAGCGCGGTGGCGTCGGGCGAGGCGTACACCTCGACCGGGAGCTGGAGCAGGTCGGCCTGGGTCTGCATGAGCACCGCGCTGCGGGTGAGGCCGCCGTCCACGCGAAGGCTGGTCAGCGGGCGGCCGAGGTCGCTCGCCATGGCCCCGGCCAGCTCGACGACCTGCGCGGCGATCCCGTCGCACAGCGCCCGTACGACGTGGGCCGGGGTGGTGTCCAGGCCCAGCCCGGACAGCGACGCCCGTACGTCGCCCCGCCACGAGGGGGCCGCAAGGCCCGCGAAGGCCGGGACGAAGGTGACACCGCCCGCGTCGGGCACGCTGCCGCCGAGCCGGTCGAGGTCCTCGGCCCCGCCGATCACCCCGAGCTCGGTGAGCCAGCGGACGGCGGAGGCGACCGTGTAGACCTGCCCGTCCAGGCAGTACGCCGGCCGTCCCGCGAACCGCCAGGCGACGCAGGCCGCGAGACCGGCGAAGGAACGGACGGCACGCGGGCCGGCGTTGGCGAGCAGGAACGCTCCCGTGCCGTAGGTGCACTTCGCGCTGCCCTGCTCGACGCAGCCCTGGGCGAGCAGTGCCGCCTGCTGGTCGACGAGCAGACCGGTCAGCGGGACGGCCGCGCCGAAGGCGTCCGTCTCGCCGAAGGCGCCGGCCGCGTCCACGACGGCGGGCAGCCGCTCCCCCGCGAGCCCGAAGATCTCCAGCGCCTCCGGCGACCACTCGGTGGCGTCTAGGTCGAGCAGCATGGTGCGCGACGCCGTGGACGCGTCGGTGACGAAGACGCCGGTCAGCCGGTGGACGAGCCAGGAGTCGCTCGTCGTGACGACGCCCTCCCGGGTGAGGTGGCGGCGGAGCCAGGCCATCTTGGGCGCGGCGAAGTAGGGATCGAGCGGCAGCCCGCTGAGCCCGGCGAGGCGCCCGGCCTCGCCCGTCAGCTCGTCGCAGACGGACTGCGCGCGCCGGTCCTGCCAGACGATGGCGTCGGTCAGGGGCTCACCGGTCTCGGGGTCCCACGCCAGCACGGTCTCGCCCTGGTTGGCCAGGCCGACGGCCGCGACGGACTCTCCCGCCGCGGCGACGGCCTCCCGTCCGGCGTCCAGCACCGACCGCAGCAGCTCGCCCGGATCCTGCTCGACCAGGCCCCCGGAGCCGTACCGGGGGCGCACGGAGGTCTCCCCTGAGCCGATGATCCCGCGCTCCGGGCAGACCAACAGCGCCTTGGTGCCCGAGGTGCCCTGGTCGATCGCCAGGATGTTCGCCGAGGTCACCGGCCACCTCCACGGGACAGGCCGGGCTCGTGCCGCAGGGATCCCGGGGCCCTCCACAGCATGCCCCCGTAGACCAGCGCGCCCACGACGAGCGTGCCGACGGCGTAGTACTGGGCCTGGCGGAAGTCGGCCGGGCCGATCAGGATGACCAGCTCGTACGCCAGCCACAGCAGCGCGAGGGCGACGACCGGCTTCTCCCATCTGCCGAGGACGAAGTCCCCGGGTCGGGCGGGGATGCGGTTGCGGGTGAACCAGTAAAGCAGCACCGTGCCGGCGTAGAGGATGGCGGGCATGAGCGTGGCCGCGCCGAGGAGGTTCGCCAGGGCGTTGGCGTTGAGCCCGAAGCCGATGACGATCGCGGCGCTGAGGCCGCCGGCGAGCAACGTGGCCCAGATCGGGCCGCCGGTGGCGCGCGGCACCCGGGTCAGCACCTTGGCGGCGGGGAGGCGGCCGTCGCGGGCCATGCTGTAGATCAGGCGGCTGTTGGTGACCATGATGACCAGCCCGCAGGCGAAGATCGACACGCAGACGATGACCAGGGCGATGGCCTTGATGACCGGGCCCAGGTTCTGGCCGATGATCGTCGCCACCGGGGCGCTGTCGCCGGTCAGGGCGGGGATGTCGTGGGCGGTCGCCACCAGCACGATCAGGAACAGCATGCCGAGGCCGCCCGCGACGAGGATCGAGCGCACCATGGCGCGGGGCACCACCTGGCGCGGGTTGTGGGTCTCCTCGGCGAGGTTGGACGCCGACTCCCAGCCGACGATCGTGTACGCGCCGAGCAGCGTGGCCAGCATGAACGGGCCGAGCCAGCCGTAGTAGCCGGCGTCGGCCACCGCTCCGGTGGACCCGAGCTGGGACCAGTCGCCCTTGCCGGCGAACAGGGCGGCCGCGAGCAGGGCCAGGGTCAGCCCGACCATGCCGATGACCTCGGCGCCCACCGCCCAGTTGTTGATCTTCGCGGTGATCGGCGTGGACCAGATGATGAGGATCGCCTGGATCACGAGGACGACCAGGGTGACCAGCATCGCCTTGCCGGGGCTGAACTCGATGCCGAACAGCGGCAGCAGCGCGGCCTGGCTGAGCCCGTAGTCCACGGCGACCGTCACGATCGACAGGAACGCGAACGACACCCACCCGAACCACCAGCCCACGCGGGGGTTGGCGAGGCGCGAGGCCCACTGGTACGAGTAGCCGGACAGCGGGATCTTCGAGGCGAGCATGCCGTAGACGAGCGCGACGAAGACCTGCCCGATCACGACGATCGGCCAGGTCCAGATGCCGCGCGGGCCGCCCGCGCCGAGCACGAACCCGAACGTGCTGAACAGGCCGGTCGTGATCGAGATGAACGAGAACGCGACCGCGAACGACTCGAACGAGCGCAGGGTGCGGGCGAACTGCTGGGTGTAGCCGTACGAAGAGACCAGCTCGTCGTCGGTCATGTCCGCCGAGCCGGCCCTCGGGGCGTACGCGGCGGTGCCGGGAACCGGGGACGGCTCAGGCGCTGAAGTGGTGGACGGGTAGTCCTCGGACATGAACACTCCTTGGAGCAAGGTGAAGCGGGAGCGTCGCCTCCGTCGTGCGGTGGTCGCGCCGGTGGTTCGTCATCGGGATCGGGATCATGGGGCGGGGGTCATCAAAGGCCGGTGTCGTGCGGTCCGACGAGGCGCACACCGGCGGTCGCCAGCGCCTCGGCGAGACCTTCGTCGGGGGTTCCGTCGCTGATCAGGCCGGTGAGCCGATCGAGCGCGCAGACGTGCCGCGCCGCGATCACACCGAGCTTGGTGGCGTCGGCGATCGCGTAGCAGCGGGTGGAGTGGTCGAGCATGACCCGGCGGACGTCGACCTCGTCGGAGTGGAAGTCGGTCAGCCCGGCTCCCGGGTGAACCCCGCCCGAGCCGAGGAACGCCAGGTCGGCGTAGTAGTCGGCGAAGAAGGCCACCGTCTGGCCTCCCGCCAGCGCGAGGTCTCCCGAGCGGGTGCGCCCGCCGGAGACCAGCACCTCGATGCCGGGCCGGTCGGCCAGCTCCGCGCCCACCGGCAGCGAGTTGGTCAGCACGCGGCCGGTCCAGGTGACCGGGATGGCGCGGGCCACCTCGGCCACGCTGGTGCCGACGTCGAAGATCACGGTGTCGCCCGGACGCAGCAGGGAGACGGCGGCTCTGGCCATGGCCTGCTTGCCGGTGACGTTCAGGGCCCTGCGCTGAGCGTAGCTGTCCTCGACCGCCCGGGGGCGTTCGGCGGGAGTGGCGCCGCCGTGTACGCGCTCCACCAGGCCGTCGTCCTGCAGGCGGAGCAGGTCGCGGCGGATGGTCTCCCCGGAGACCGAGAAGAGCTCGGCGAGCTCCTCGGTCTTGACGCTCGGACGAGCGGCCACCTCGGCGGCGATGCGGCGACGACGTTCCGCGGGCAGCACCCGGCCTCCTCTTTGTGGAAACGTGTGGAATGTTGACTGGAAGTATGGATATGCGAGTTAACGCACGTCAAGAGGTGATTTGTCTGATTTTTTCGGTGCCGCTGAGGTGGGCAAGGGGAACCGGAGGGCCGGAGCGTGTTCGGTGCGGGGCTGTGGCGGGCCGTCCGGACCGGCGTGTGAGCATGGGGGCATGGCCGAAACGATGACCGCCTGGGTGGTGCGCCACCCCGGTCCCATGGACACGCGGCCACTCCAACGCGTCCGTCTTCCCGTGCCGGAGCCCGGCCCCGGAGAAGTGCTCGTCAGGGTCGAGGTGTGCGCCGTCTGCCGCACCGACCTGCACCTGGCCGAGGGGGACCTCCCGCCGAGACGCCCTGGCACCGTCCCGGGGCACGAGGTGGTCGGCCGGGTCGCGGCCCGGGGCCTCGACGCGAACCGGCTGGAGGTCGGCACCAGAGTCGGGGTGCCGTGGCTCCACTTCACCTGCGGAGAGTGCCGCTACTGCCTTCGCGGCGCGGAGAACCTCTGCCCCAACTCCAAGTACACCGGCTGGGACGTCAACGGCGGGTACGCCGAGTACACAACCGCTCTGGAGGACTACGTCTACGAGCTGCCGGAGGACCGCCCCGCCGAGCAACTGGCCCCGCTGCTGTGCGCGGGGATCATCGGATACCGGGCTCTGGTGCACGCGGAGCTGCCGACGCGTGGCCGGCTGGGCATCTACGGCTTCGGCGCCTCGGCGCACCTCATCGCGCAGGTCGCGATCACCCAGGGCGCCTCGGTACACGTGCTGACCCGCTCGGAGAAGGCGCGGGAGCTGGCGCTGGACCTCGGAGCGGCGTCGGCGGCCGGCGCCTACGACGCTCCGCCCGAGCCCCTGGACGCCGCCATCCTGTTCGCGCCCGTCGGCGACCTGGTGCCCGTGGCGCTCGACGCCCTCGACCGGGGCGGCACGCTCGCCGTGGCGGGCATCCACCTGACGGACGTCCCCGAGCTGAACTACCACCGTCACCTGTTCTACGAGCGCACCCTGCGGAGCGTCACCGCCAACACCCGCAACGACGGCCGCACGTTCCTGAGCATCGCCACGCTCCACCCGCTGGAGGTGACCACGACCCCGTACCCCTTCGACCAGGCGGACATGGCCCTGGCCGATCTCGCGGCCGACCGCGTGACCGGCGCGGCCGTACTCCACATCGGCGGCTGACCGGCCGCCGCCGGGTTCAGGTGCGGCGCTCCGCGCGGACCAGCTCCACGATCGCGGTGATGTCGGCCTCGCTCCAGCCGCGTTCCGCCGCCTCCTCGTAGCGCCGCTCGACCAGGCGCGCGATGGGCGGCGAAAGCCCGGCCGACTCCGCCACCTCGTTGAAGAGCCGCACGTCCTTGGCGCCGAGCCGCGCGGCGAACCAGCCCTTGTGATCGCCGCAGAGGAGGTCGTCGAGGCGGTCGTGGAGGCCGGGCGCGACGGTGGGCCACCGGTGAAGCAGCTCGCGCAGCAGCTTCTTGTCGAGCCGGGCCGCCTCGGCCGTGCCCACCGCCTCGGCGATGACGGCGACTCCGGACATCATCAGGTAGTTGTTGAGCAGCTTGAAGGCCGACGCGCTCCCGGGATCCTCGCCGCAGTACCAGTAGGAGGAGAAGACCCGCGGCCAGATCGGCTCCAGCCGGTCCACGAGCCGCCGTTCACCGCCCTGCAGGCCCGAGGCCATGCCGTCGAGGACGGTCTGCGGAGCCCCGAGGATCGGCGAGGCCACGAACCTCCGTCCGGGTGCGAGGTCGCGGAGCTCGCGGGAGGTGTCCGGCGAGACGGTGCTCAGGTCGACCACGATCGGCCAGTCCGGATCGGAGTCCAGCTCGGCCAGCCGTCCCATGACGCCGAGAACGGCCTGGTCGTCGGCCAGCGACAGCAGCACGGCCTCCACGCCGCGCGCGGCCTCCACCGGCGAGGACGCCTCGACCGCACCGGCCTCGACCACCTCGGCGGCCCTGCCCGGCGTGCGGTTCCAGACCCTGACGTCGTAGCCGTGCGAGAGCAGCCTTCTCGCCACCGCCCGGCCCATGTGACCCGTTCCCAGTACGGCCACACGCATCTGTCATCCCCCCTTGCCGTGATCGTCCGGGCCCTCCACGGGCCCGGAGGCAGCCGGGTACCTACGCCGTCGGAGCGCGATGCGGGAGCATCACCGAGGTGGACGCCTCGGACACGAATGCCTTCATGGCCTCCCGCAGGGCCCACGCCTCCTGGTTCAGCAGCCGGCGATCCCGCGGCTCGCAGTCGGCGTCGACGACGACGTTGTCCCCCTCGAAGCGCGGGAACACGTGTATGTGGGTGTGGAACACCTCCTGGAGCGCGGCCTCCCCATCGCCGACCAGCACGTTGACGCCCTCACAGCGCAGTCCCGAACGGCGCAGCCCCAGCGCCACCCGATGGGCCACCCGCCACATGTGGGCCCCGACCTGCTCGTCGAGGTCCTCAAGCCCGGTGGCGTGCACACGTGAGATCACCAGGGCGTGGCCCGGGTTCACCGGGTTGCCGTCCATGACCACGATCGCCACATCGTCCTGGAAGGCCACGCTCGCTTCGGTCCGGCCCGCGATGATGTCGCAGAACACGCAAGGATCGCCTGTGTCCATCCCTCAATGATTCTCTCCCCCGACCGGATCATCCCTTCCGGGGTGGCACAAAGAGTCAGCGCCTCCTGGCCTCCCGGCCTGGGAGACCTCCGGCATGGGTCGGCCGGCGGCGTACCACTCGAACAGCAGTACGCCGCAGGCCCGTCCTCGCGCGCCGGCGTCAGCGAAGGATCTTGTAGAGGGCCGAGGTGAGGGAGGCCTTGGTGTCGTCCTGGTCGATGGACCACATCATCGAGCCGCCGAGCCCCTTCAGCCTGATGTAGGCGGCCTTCTCCAGCAGCGACGCCGGGTCGTCGTACGACCAGAACTCGTTGCCGTCGTACAGCCACAGCGTGCCGGTGAGCAGGTCGCGGTACCGCTTGCCCGGCTTGTTGACGAGGATCTTGTAGTCCTCGGTGCCGGGCGCCCACGTCGCGGGGGCCGGGCCCGTCGCCTGGGCGTACAGGCCGTTGCCCGTGGACTTCACGCCTGTCCAGCCCTGCCCGTACGCGGGGACGCCGACCACGATCTTCTTGGCGGGGGCGCCGCGCGCCAGGTAGTCGCGGACGGTGGCGTCCACGCTGTACTTGACCGGGTTCGGGTCCTTGCGGTCGGTGAGCAGGTTGCCGTTGTGGCCGGTCCTGCTCTCCCAGGGACCGTGCAGGTCGTAGCCCTGGATCGTGGCGAAGTCGAGGTTGCGGAACACGTCGCGGACCTCGAAGCCGGCGTCGATCTTGGCGGCGGCGGCGGGGAGGAACGCGGTGAGCTCGCTCTTCGCGTCGTAGGCCTTCATCTGCCGGCGCAGCTCGGCGGTGAAGAGCGTGAAGTTGCGCTTGTCCTCCGGCCGGATGACGTTGCCGGCGTTGCCCTCCGAGCCCGGCCATTCCCAGTCGAGGTCGATGCCGTCGAAGACGCCCGCGCCGCTGCCCGGGGCCAGGCCAGGCAGGTCGCCCTTGAGCCAGAGGCCCACGCAGGAGGCGGCCAGCGCGGTACGGGCCTCGGGGGTGCTGACGGCGTCGGAGAAGTACTTCGACCCGGTCCAGCCGCCGAGGGAGATCAGCGCCTTGAGGCCGGGATTCTTGGCCTTGAGCTTCCTGAGCTGGTTCAGGTTGCCGTTGAGCGCCTGGCCCGGCTGGTCGGCGACGCCGTCCACGCTCTCCTCGGCGGAGACCGGCCGCTGCCAGTCGGCCCAGGCGTCGGCCGAGACGCACGTGCCGTCCGCGCCGACGTTCCCGAAGGCGTAGTTGATATGGGTCAGCTTGGCCGCGGCACCGCTGGTGTCCACGTCCTTGACGTGGTAGTCGCGTCCGTAGATGCCCCACTGGATGAAGTAGGCGACCCGCTTGAACCGGTCACCGCCGTCCGGATGCGCTTGGGCGGGCGCGGGTACGGCTGTCGCCGCCAGGGCCCCGGCGGGCACGGCCACCGCGCCGAGGCCGACGGCGATCGCCGCCGCGAGTGCGTGCTGGAAAGGACGTCGCACGGCCATCTCCACTTGCTCGATGAGCTTTATTTATAGGAAAGTTTCCTATAAGTTTTCACGGATCGTAGAGTCCGCCGTGCGGCGCGTCAATGCCTTCCCTTGGCCCTGCCGGGATTGTCCTGGTACGGGAAATTAGCGCGCGGGCGTGCGTCCCGCCGGCGACTGACGGGTCGTTCGTTCCTCTGTGGTCAGGCGAGGCGCGCGGGGAAGCCTCCCGTGGCGACCGGGCCCCATTTCACCGGCGTGATGCGCAGCAGCGACTTGCCCTGGCGCTCCATGGCCGCGCGGTAGTCGTCCCAGTCGGGGTGCTCGCCGGAGATGGACCGGTAGTACTCGACGAGCGGTTCGAGCGCCTCGGGCATGTCGAGGACCTCGCAGGCCCCGTCGATCTGCACCCAGGGCCCGTCGAAGTCGTCCGACAGGATGACGACGCTCACCTTGGGGTCGCGGCGGGCGTTCTTGGTCTTGGCGCGTTCGGGGTAGGTGGACACCACGATGCGGCCCAGCTCGTCGACGCCGCAGCTCACAGGGGACGCCTGCGGGCCGCCGTCACGCCGCGTCGTGATGACGAGCGCCCTGTGGCGCTCACGGACGAAGTCGAGCAGCTGCTCACGGGTGACCGTGTCGGCGGTCGCGATCCTCGGGCTCATGGCCTCACTGTACGACCATGCCGCTCGCCGTTCACTTCGCCACCACAGGCACCACCGCCGGATCGCCGAAGGCTCCACTATCCGGCCGACTGGGGGAATGTCGGTGGTGGCTGGCATTCTTGGGGGCGTGACGGCGCATACGGTGAGCCCCCTGTTCGTCGGGCGGGCTGATGAGCTCGGCCTCCTCGGCGAGTCCCTCGCCCGCGTGCGCGGCGGAGCCGCGACCACCGTGTTCGTCGGCGGCGAGGCCGGGGTGGGCAAGACGCGCCTGATCCACGAGTTCTTCCAGCGGGCGGGCACCGCCCGGGTCCTCGTCGGCGGCTGTCTGGAGCTCGGCACCGACGGCCTGCCCTTCGCCCCCTTCACCGCGGTGCTGCGCACGCTCGCGCGCGACCTCGGCCGCGAGGGCATCGCCGCGCTGGTGCCCGGCGGGCGCACACGAGGGCTGGCCCGCCTGCTCCCGGAGTTCGGCGAGCCCGACGACGACGGCGCCGAGGCCCGTGCCCGGCTGTTCGAGCAGGTCCTCGGCCTGATGGAGCGGCTCGCCGAGCTGGAGCCCACCATCTTGGTCATCGAGGACGCCCACTGGGCCGATCGCTCCACCCGCGACCTGCTGTCGTTCCTCACCCGCTACCAGCAGCCGGACACCCGCCTGCTGACCCTTGTCACCTACCGCTCCGACGAGCTCCACCGCAGCCACCCCCTGCGTCCCCTGCTGACCGAGCTCAGCCGCATCGACTGGGTCGCCCGGCTGGAGCTGGGCAGGCTGAGCAGGCGCGAGGTGGTCGAGCAGGCCGCAGGCATCCTCGACAGGGAGCCCCTCGCCCTCGACGTCGACGTGATCTACACCCGTAGCGAGGGCAACCCGTTGTTCGTCGAGGCGCTGCTCAGCGGCGGCGAGAGAGAGTCCCTGCCCGAGTCGCTGCGCGACCTGCTCCTGGCCGGCGTCGAGCGCCTTCCCGACGACACCCAGGAGCTGCTCCGCGTGGCCAGCGCGGGCGGCGACCGCATCGAGCACGCCCTGCTCGCCGCCGTCGCGGGTCTCGACGACGGCGCGCTGTCCCGCGCGCTGCGCCCGGCCGTCGCGGGCAACGTCCTGATCGTCGACGGCGAGGGGTACGCCTTCCGGCACGCGCTGATCCGCGAGGCCGTCCACGACGACCTGCTCCCCGGCGAGCGCACCCGCCTGCACACCCGTTTCGCGCAGACCCTGGAGCGCGATCCCGGCATTCTTCCCGCCCTGCGCGGAGCCATCGAGCTGGCCTACCACTGGTTCGCCGCGCACGACGCCCCCTCGGCGCTCATCAGCGCGTGGCGGGCGGCGACCGCCGCGAGAAGGTCGGCGGCCTACGACGAGCAACTGCGCATGCTGACCAGGGTGCTCGAACTGTGGGACACCGTGCCCGACGCCGCCGGGAAGACCGGGCATGACTATGTCGACGTGCTCAGGCAGACCATCACCGTGGCCCACCTGGCCGGGGAGTTCGAGCGCGGCATCTCCCTGGCCAAGGCGGCCCTGCGCGAGATCGACAGCGACGCCGACCCCATCCGGGCGGCCCGGGTGCTGCGACAGCGCGGGCTCGCCCGGTACGACCTGGGCCGGGCAGGGTTCGTCGACGACCTGCGCACCGCCGCCCGGCTCGTCCCCGCCGACCCTCCGACCGAGCTCCGCGGCAAGGTGCTGGAGAACCTCGCACGCACGCTCCACGGGCCGGACACCCGGGCCGAGAAGGTGGCGCTGGCCGAGGAGGCCATGCGCATAGCCCGCCACGTGGGCGACGCCGACACCGAGGCGCACGCCCTCATCACGCTGACCTGGGCCCAGTGCCGCTACTCCGAGTTCGAGACCCAGAGCGCCGCGTACACGCGGGCACGCGAGATCGCGAGCCGGGCCCCCACCTACCACGGGCTCATGCGGGCCGCCATCTCCGAGTCCGACGCGCTGGAGGGAGCCGGGTGGCACGAGGAGGCCGCCAAGGTCGCCCGCAGGGGCATAGCCGACGCCGAGGCGTACGGCATGGCCCGCACCTCGGGCGCCTTCCTGGCGATCAACCTCGCCGAGCCGCTGCTCTCCCTGGGGCGCTGGGAGGAGGCGCTGCGCGTCATCCAGCGCGCCCTCGACGTCATGCCGCCCGCGCCCTACCGGGCGAGCCTGCAGGGCTTCGCCACCGACATCGCGCTGGCCCGGGGCGAGCTCGACCGGGCCGGTGCGCTCTTCCAGTCGTCGAGGAGCATCATCGGCGCCGGCACCTACCGCGACCAGACGATCCTGCCGCAGCTCCGCAGGGAGATCGAGCTGCTGATCGCGCACGATCGCGGCGACGAGGCGTTCACGCTGGTAGAGAAGACCCTGAGCGACCACGACCCGAACGCCGCCCCCCGCTACGTCTGGCCGGTGCTCGTGACGAGCGTCCAGGTGGCCGGCCCCCTGCTCGGTGACCTGCGCGCTCTGGCGGCCGAGCAGGAGGTGGAGGCCGACCTTCAGGAGGCTCACCGTCTCACCTTCGCCGCCGAGGTGGCGCGGGTGTCCGGTTCGGCCGACCTCGCGACGTGCGACCGGGCCGTGGCCGCCTGGGCCGCGCTGCGCCAGCCGTACGCGGAGGCCCGTGCCCTGCTCACCGCCGCGCACGCCGCCGTCGCCGAGGGTGAGCGCGACGAGGCGGCCGGGCGGCTTTCACGGGCGGCGCTCCTGGCCGGCCAGGTCGGCGCCGTGCCTCTGGTCACCGAGATCGGTTCCCTGGCGAGGAGGGCGCGCCTCCCGCTCGCCGAGGCGTCCGGCGCCTCGGGTCCGCCGGACGCCTCGGCCTCCGAGGAGGCACGGCTCGGGCTCACGGCCCGCGAGCACGAGGTGTTCCGCCTGGTCACGACCGGTCGCAGCAACCGCGAGATCGCCACGGAGCTGTTCATCTCGGCGAAGACCGTCAGCGTGCACGTCTCCAAGATCCTCGCCAAGCTCGGCGTCGCGTCCCGGGGCGAGGCGGCGGCGACGGCCCACCGCCTCCACCTGTTCGACCGCTGACCATGGCGCCCTGGACCCGGGCATCGCCGGGAACGCGCTGCTAGCTCTCCTTCAGGGTCCGGTATCGGCGGATGAGCGCGTTGGTTGAGGAGTCGTGGGCGAGCTCGGGCTCGGCCTCGCTCACCAGCTCCGGGGCGATCTGACCCGCGAGCACCTTGCCCAGCTCAACTCCCCACTGGTCGAAGGAGTCGATCCCCCAGATCGTCCCCTGGGTGAACGTGCTGTGCTCGTAGAGGGCCACCAGCACACCGAGCAGGTGTGGGGTGAGGCGCTCGGCGAGCAGCACGTTCGTGGGACGGTTGCCCTCCATGACCCGGTGGGGCGCGACGTCAGGGGCCGTGCCCTCGGCGCGGATCTCCTCCTCGGTCTTGCCGAAGGCGAGGGCCTGCGCCTGGGCGAAGACGTTGGCCGACAGCAGGTCGTGATGGTCGCGCAGCGGGTTGAGGCTCTTGCCGAACCCGATCAGGTCGACGGGGATCAACCTCGTGCCCTGGTGGATGAGCTGGTAGAAGCTGTGCTGGCCGTTCGTGCCGGGCTCGCCCCAGTAGACCGGCCCGGTGTCGTAGTCGACCTCGTGACCGTCGCGGGTCACGTGCTTGCCGTTCGACTCCATCGTGAGCTGCTGGAGGTAGGCGGGGAAGCGCTTCAGGTACTGCTCGTACGGCATGACGCCGATGGTCTGCGCCCTGAAGAAGTTCACGTACCACACGGCGAGCAGGCCCATGATCACCGGCAGGTTCTCGGCGAGCGGGGCCGTACGGAAGTGCTCGTCCATCTCGTGGAAGCCCGCCAGCATCTCGCGGAAGTGCTCGGGGCCGATGGCCAGCATGGTCGACAACCCGATCGCGGAGTCCATCGAGTAGCGGCCACCCACCCAGTCCCAGAAGCCGAACATGTTGGCCGTGTCTATGCCGAACTCCGCGACGCGATCGGCGTTGGTCGACACCGCGACGAAGTGCCGGGCGACGGCCTCGTCGGTGCCGAGCTGGCCGATCACCCAGTCGCGGGCCGAGTGGGCGTTGGCGAGGGTCTCCAGCGTGCCGAAGGTCTTGGAGGAGACGATGAACAGCGTCTCGTCGGCGAACAGGTCGTGGGTCGCCTCCACGAAGTCGGTGGAGTCGACGTTCGACACGAACCGGAACATCAGGTCACGCTTGCTGTAGTGACGTAGCGCCTCGTACGCCATGACCGGCCCGAGGTCCGAACCACCGATGCCGATGTTGACGATGTTCTTGATGGGTTTGCCCGTGTAGCCCTTCCACTGCCCCGAGCGGACGTGTCCGGCGAAGTCGGCCATGCGGTCGAGGACCTCGTGTACCTCGGCGACGACGTCCGTACCGCCGACGACCAGCGAGCCGCCCTTCGGCATGCGCAGCGCGACGTGAAGCACCGACCTCCCCTCGGAGGTGTTGATCGGCTCCCCCCGGAACATCATGTCCCGGCGCTCCTCCAGCTCCGACTCCCGCGCGAGCTCGACGAGCAGGCGCAGCGTCTCGTCGGTGACGCGGTTCTTCGAGTAGTCGAGATACAACCCGGCCGCTTCCGCGCACATGCGCTCACCACGCTCCGGGTCCTCGGCGAACAGCTCGCGCAGGTGGCGACCGCCGGTCTCGGCGTGGTGCTGCTCAAGGGCCTTCCACGAGGCGCGGTCACGGAGTGGGACGGTGGGCATCGGTGGTTCCTCCGGTCACTGGCACGGTCTTGTGCATAGATTCTTCACGCAATAGTCCCGTGCGGGCGCGGCTTCCGTCCCGCACGGCGGGGCGCGGGCTCACGGCCGGGCGGCTGACGGATCGTCACCTCGGGCACGGGGATCTCGGGGATCGAACGGGTGACCGCCCGCCCGTCCACGGCAAGTTCCTTGCCGTAGTGGGTCAGCGTCATCGGCGGGCCGTCCAGGAGCCGGTAGGTCGCCGAGCCGGGCGTGATGCCGACCCGCAGCAGGCGGCCGTGGTAGCGCAGCCGGAAGGCCAGCCGCGTGATGCCCGAGGGCAGCTTCGGGGCGAAGCACATCCTCCCCTGACCCGAACGCATCCCGCCCAGACCGGCGACCAGGGCGATCCACGCCCCGGCCAGCGCGGCCAGGTGGATCCCGTCCACGGTGTTCTTCTCCAGGTCGTCCAGATCGATCAGCGCGGCCTCGCCGAGGTAGTGGTAGGCGAGCTCGATGTGCCCCACCTCGGCGGCGACCACCGCCTGGGTGCAGGCGGAGAGCGAGGAGTCGCGGACGGTCAGCGCCTCGTAGTACGCGAAGTCGCGGGCCTTCTGCTCCGGCGTGAACGCGTCCCCGCGCACCTGTATCGCCAGCACCAGGTCGGCCTGCTTGACCACCTGCTTGCGGTAGAGGTCGAAGTAGGGGAAGTGCAGCAGCAGAGGGTACTGATCGGGCCGGGTGGCGGAGAAGTCCCAGACCGCGTGGCTGGTGAACCCCTCGCCCTGGGGATGCACGCCCAGCCGCTCGTCATAGGGCACGTACATCGCCAGGGCCGCGTCCCGCCACGTGGCCGCCTCCTCCAGCGTGACCCCGAGCTCCCGCGCCCGGTCGAGGTGGCGGGTGGCGGCCTCGGCCGCCTCGCACAGGTTCTGCTGGGCCAGCAGGTTGGTGTACACGTTGTTGTCGACGAGGGCGCTGTACTCGTCGGGGCCGGTGACGCCGTCGATGCGGAACCTTCCGTCGGCGTCGTGGTGGCCGAGTGCGCACCACAGCCGGGCCGTCTCGACGAGCAGCGGCAGACCGGTGTCCCGCTCGAAGCCGGTGTCCTCGGTGGCGTCGACGTACCGTACGACCGCGTCGGCGATGTCGGCGTTGATGTGGACCGCCGCGGTTCCGGCCGGCCAGTAGCCGGAGCACTCCTCGCCGTTGATCGTCCGCCAGGGGAAGGCCGCTCCGCGCAGCCCGAGCTGGACGGCGCGGTCCTTCGCCTTCGGGAGGATCGACTTGCGCCACGACAGCGCGTCGGCGGCGGCCCGGGGGTGGGTGTAGGTGAGCACCGGCAACACGAACATCTCGGTGTCCCAGAAGGCGTGGCCGTCGTAGCCGTTCCCGGTCAGCCCCTTGCCGGGAATGGGGCGGTCCTCCAGACGCGCGGAGGCCTGCACCAGGTGGAACAGCCCGAAGCGGACGGCCTGCTGCACCTCGGAGTCCCCCTCGACCTCCACGTCTGCGCCGTCCCAGAACGTGTCCAGGAACCACCGCTGGTCGGCCAGCAGGCCGTCCCAGCCGACCATCCGGGCGGCGGCCAGCGCGGCCACGACCTGGTCGTGCATGGCGGGCCGGGAGCGCTTGGCGGACCAGCCGTACGCGAAGTACTTGACCAGCCGCAGCCGCTCGCCCTGCTCCAGCCGTGTGGCGACCGTCACGCGGTTGACGTCGCCACTGCCCTGGGCCTCGATCAGCGTGCCCTTGGGACCGTCGACCTCGTGGCACATGGCGGCGGCCACCCGGAGGCGGCTGGCACGCGTGGAGTGCACCATGATCGCCACCCCGTCGGTCGCCGGGACGTTCTCCTCCAGGACCAGCGGCGACGTGAGGGCCGCGGCGGCGCGCGGGTCGCCGTCGGTGTACTCCGTGGTCTCGTTGGCCACCAGCTCCGACTGCAGGACCACACGGAGCGACCGCTCGACGGGCTCGACCTCGTACACGATCGCGGCCACCGCGCGGTGGGTGAACGACACCAGCCGCGTGGAGGTGACGCGCACCTCGGCCCCGGTCGGGGAGCTCCAGTGGACCCGGCGGGTCAGGGTCCCGGCGCGCAGGTCGAGGACCCGCTCGTGATCGTGCAGCCTGCCGTACCGCACGTCGAACGGCTCGTCGTCGACCAGCAGCCGGATCAGCTTGCCGTTGGTGACGTTCACCACCGTCTGCCCGGACTCGGGGTCCCCGTACCCCGCCTCGGCGTACGGAAGGGGCCTCAGCTCGTACACCGAGTTGAGGTAGGTGCCGGGCTGCCCGTACGGCTCGCCCTCGTCGAGGTTGCCGCGCAGGCCGACGTGCCCGTTGGACAGCGCGAACACCGACTCGGTCTGCGCCAGCAAGCCGAGATCGAGGCTGGACTCCCGTACCGCCCAGGGCTCGACCGTGAACGCCGGATGCCGGATCATCATCGTTCCAGCAGCTCGGCGAGGTCGGTGACCACGATGTCGGCGCCGTGCTCGCGCAGCGCGTCCGCCTGCCCCACCCGGTCGACGCCGACGACGAAGGCGAACCTCCCCGCGCGGCCGGCCTCCACGCCCGCCAGCGCGTCCTCGAACACCGCCGCCTCCGACGGCCTGAGCCCGAGCGCCTCCGCGCCCGCGAGGTACATGTCGGGCGCGGGCTTGCCGGCGAGATGCCGCTCGCGGGCGGTGATCCCGTCGATCCGCGCCTCGAAGAGGTCGGCGATCCCTGCGGCGGCCAGCACCCGCGCCGTGTTGGCGCTCGACGACACGACCGCCCTGTGCGTCCCCGCGTCCCGTACGGCCTTCACGTACCGCACGGACCCCGGATACACCTCCACGCCGTCCCTGTCCATGATCGCCTGTACGAGCGCGTTCTTCCGGTTGCTCAGCCCGTACACGGTCAGCGTGCCGGGACGGTCGTCCGGCGAGCCCTCGGGAAGGGTGACGCCACGCGCGGCCAGGAAGCTCCTCGTCCCGTCCAGCCGCTCCTTGCCGTCCACATACCGGTCATAGTCGGCCGTCGCGTCGAACGGCACGAACGGGTCGCCCGTACGCTCGGCCCTTTCCCGCAGGAACGCGTCGAACATCGACTTCCACGCGGCGGCGTGTACCGTCGCGGTGCGCGTCAGCACCCCATCCATGTCGAACAGGCACCCCCGCACCCCACCAGGCAACCCGAGCATCGGCCCCCCCCGACCATGATCTCCTCCCCTACGTACCCACCTTCGGCATCGCCACCTCACCGGCCGCTGCCGGTGAGGTGGCGCGCGAAGATCGGCGGGACGCCGGACCGGTCAGCCCGGCGCCCCTGCGGCCGTACCGCCGGGCTTCGGTCCTCGGTCAGCGGAGGTACGACTCCACCACGTCCGCCGCACGGTCGGCGCCGCCGCGCGATCGTACGGACGTGCGGATCTCGGCCAGCCGTGCGGCGACCTCGGCCGAGCCCGCGATCGACTCGACCGCCGAACGCAGTGCCGCCGCGGTGACCTCCTCGGCGGGCAGGTGCCTTCCGACGCCGAGCTGGTCGTTGTAGGCGGTGCCGAAGGACACGAGCAGCACCCGCCCGCCCTTCTCGGGCGGCGTCCAGCTCGTGTCCGCCAGCCGCCCGGGGTCGAGGCAGGGCCCGACGAACCGTACGTTCGGCGGCACCCGGTCGGCGTTGGGCTGCATCGCCCGTGGGATCAGGGACAGGACATGCTCGGGGTTGGTCAGCCAGTCCCACGTGTCCTGTTCGATGCCGTTCTGTCGCAGCCACGCGTTGTACGCCGCGTGGTAGCTCCTGCCGGACTCCGACGTCCGCAGAGCGTGGAGGGTCTCGGCCAGGTCCTCCTCGTAACCGTCCCACGCGACGAGGGTGGGAGAGAGTTGCACGGCGGGGACGCCGTACCGCGCGCCCAGTACGGGCCCTGGCAGGCCGCCGATGTCGTAGAGCAGGAGGTCGGGCCGGTCGTCGTTACCGTTGGACGAGGCGCGGCAGCACCGCGATCGCCTCGTCGAGGAAGACCCGCATCGCTGACCCCGGGTCGTCCGGCCAGCTCTCGTCGCCCGCCGGGAGCAGTGAGGGATGGGGAACGAGTTCGGCCCCGCTCGACCAGCCCGGTCAGGCCCTCGCCGACCGCGTAGCTCACCCGATGTCCACGGGACACGAGTTCCCTGATGACGGCGAGCGAGGGGTAGATGTGGCTCGGCGCAGTGCAGCCGATCATGGCGATGTGTTCGCGCTTACGCATGATGTCCTGTCGGATCGTCGATGGAGCGTGTTCCGACGGCGCGCGGGAGCGGATCCTGTAAGAAGGAATGACTCAGAAGGGGCCGCCCGACGGCGAGCAGGCCCGGCAGTCGCGCCGCCTCAGGCGCGGCGCATACGAATCGAGTCGATCATGCGTCGGATCCTAACCCGCTCCGGCAGCGGTGACCACCCGGATAGAACCCATCCGCTCAGTGCCATCCGATCCGCAGTCCTCTTCGAGCCCCGAGTCTTCGAACCAGGACAGAGCCGCGGCGCGGAGGCCGCCGGATAGAATCCGGAAATATCAGCACAAGTGAGTCTTTGGGTAGGAGTCGCCTCCGTGGACCTGAACTACTACCAGACCCTCATCGCGGTGGCGGACGACTCCCCGGTCACAGAGAGCGTGGTCCCCTCGGCTCGCGGCGCGCGCAAGACCGTCGCCGTCGTGCAGTACGAGATGCTGGCCGGCAGCCCGTACGTCCACACCCAGGAAGACGTGCTGTTCGAGTCCTGGTTCAGGCGGCAGGACCTGCCGGAGGCCACGCAAGCCGACATCGCCAGGCTGCGCGACGAGTTCTTCTCCAGGTCACAGGCCTGCCTGCGCGCCTCGCCGCTGCCGAAGAATTACGGCTGGGGCCTGGCCTTCGACGCCGAGGGCAGGGTGGCGCTCTGCCCGATGGACTCCAGGGAGTACCAGGACCTGCTCACCGACGACGCCACGAAGGTGCTCAAGGCCCTACGCTCCAGCCGAACCTGAGCCACCCCGCCACCTACGCCGAACGGGCCGAACTCCGCCATACCGGGTTGAACCAACGACCCCGCGTGATCCGTATCCGTCCTCTAGCTTGAAACGGCAGGTTCGTTCAGGGGCATACACGGGGAGATCAACTTGTATCGTCACGGGGCACACGTCGCCTTCCGCACGAGCATCGCGTTCACCCTCACCGTCGCGGTGGGCTTGTACGGCGGTACGGCCGCCGCCACCGCGGACACCGGGAGCACCACGGGCAAGGCCGCCGGAGCGAAGGTCTCAAGCGTCATGGCGCGGAAAGTGAAGGTCGGGGTCGCCTACGACATCGGAGGCCGCGGCGACCGGGCGATGAACGACAGCGTCGCGGCGGGTCTCGACCGAGCGGTGACCAAGTTGCGCTTGGGGACCGTCAAGGAGCTGGAGGCGAGCGCCGGCGAAACCGATGACGAAAGGGCCAAGCTGCTCAGCCGTCTCGCATCGGGTGGTTACAACCCGGTCATCGCGGTCGGCTTGGCCTATGCGTTTCCGCTGGCGCAGGTCGCTTCCAAGTATCCCCGCACGACATTCGCGATCGTGGACGACGCCAGCTTCAAAGGCCCGAACATCTCCAACCTGCTCTTCGCCGAGAACGAGGCCGGTTTCCTCGCCGGCGCGGCGGCGGCGCTGAAGTCACGCGCCCACCACGTCGGTTTCGTGGGCGGCGTCAAGGACCCGCACAACCAGAAATACCACGCGGGTTTCCAGGCCGGCGCCAGAGCGGCACGGCCGCGCGTCAAAGTGGACACCGGCTTCGTCTCCGTCTACCCGGACTTCAGTGGCTTCACCGACCCGCAGAGAGGGAAGGCGAAGGCCAAGGCGTTGTTCAAGAAGGGCGCCGACGTGGTGTTCCACGCTGCCGGCGCCTCCGGTTCCGGGGTGTTCGCCGCGGCCAAGACCGCGGGCGGCCTGGCCATCGGCTCCGATGTGGACGAGGCGTTGAGCGCTGACCCCGCCGTCCGCGACGTCATCGTCACCTCGGCACTGAAAAGGGCCGACGTCGCGGTGTACGACTTCGTCAAACGCTTCACCGCGAAGAAGACGAAGCCGGGCATCCAGGTCTACGGCATGAAGTCCGGAGGCGTGGACTACGCCACCACGGGCGGCAAGGTGAACGACATCACGGCAAAACTCGACGCCTACAAACGAAAGATCGCCACCGGCACCATCAAGGTCCCCACCCGGCTCTAGCGGACCACCGAAGATCTTGTTCGCCTGCGGCGCCCTTGTGTAGCACCCGGAGCTCCGGCGGGTTCGGAGACCGGCGTCCAGGTTTCGCTCGTGCGGGTGAGTCCGAGGTTGATCAGGGTTCGCACGGCCAACCCGACGAAGGCGGTGAGCTTTGGACCCGTCCCGCGTGCGCCTGCCAGGTCGGGACGGGCGGCGAGCGGCGGGGCCGCGTCGGCGACGGGTTTGAACGGGGCCATGGCGGGATGGATCCACATGTCACCGCCCATGGCCACGGCGTCGACGACGGCCTTGGCGTTCCGCAGGTCGAGCCCGGTGTACTGGCGCAGCTCCTTGATCGCGTGGATCTGCTGTCTCTGGAGGGTCAACTGGGTGACGACGCGGTGCAGGTCCTGGGGCGTCGTCGGCCTCGGTGGCGGGACGAATGCTCCGCGCCTCTTTCGCGGGAACCTGGTCACGGCCACGATGACCACCACCACCGCGGCGACGGCCGCCACCATCACGATCAGAAGCAGCAGCTCCGCGATCCCTATATTCGGCACGGACCGCATCGTATGACGCCTCACACAAGCAGTACAGGCAGCGGCCCGGTCTCCAGGAGACCGGGCCGCCGTGGGATGTCATGCGCCGGTCGTCAGGACCGTGCGCTCGTACAAGGGGTGGCGGCGGGGACGGTCGAGGCGTCCCCGTCGCCGGGATCTCCTTACTTCTTCTTGCTCTTGGCGGGTCCCGAGAGTTTGGCGATCACCGCGTCGGTGTCGCGGACGAGGACGTCACGGATCTCGGCGGTCGGCACGATCTTCGGGTCGGCGGCGAGGGTCTTGAACTTCTCCAGCTCCTTGACGGTCTTGGCGTCGTTGTTCTTCGCCTCCTCCTTGCGGGCCTTGGTGAGCTGGGCCTGGAGCTTGTTGCCGCCGGCCTGGCTGAGCCTGCTGGTCGCGACGAACCTGTCGATCAACAGGCTCAGGTCCCTGGTCGAGGTGGTGATCCCGAAGGTGACCTTCTGGGTGGTGACATTGCCCGCGTAGTCGGTCGCGGTGACCGACAGCGCGTGCGTGCCCAGCGTCAGCTCGTACAGCGCCTGCAGCCTGCCCGAGGAGTAGGCCCCCGCGTCCAGCGTGCCGGTCAGGGTCTTCACCCCCGAGGTGCTGTCCACGGCCTGCCAGGTGATCCGCAGGTCCTGGCTGTCGCCGTAGATCTGGGTGTCGGAGATGCCGGACACCAGGACCGTGGGCTTGGTGCCGTCGATCTTGAGGACCGCGGCCTTCTCGGTCTCGACGTTGCCGGCCTTGTCCTTGGCCCGGTAGGCCAGGGTGTGGCCGCCGTTCCCGGTGACGTTGACCGGCTCGGTGTACGACTTCCAGGCGCCGCTGTCGAGCGAGTACTCGATGCCCGCAAGGCCCGAGCCGCCGTCGGACGCGGCGAGCGTGACCGGCACGGTGGCGCCGTGCCAGCCGTCGTCGTTGGCGGGAGCGAACTGCGCCGTGGTCAGCGGCGCCGTGGCGTCCTTCTTCACCTCGATGGTGCCGTCGGCGGTGTTACCCGCCTTGTCGGCGGCCCGGTAGGCCACCTTGTGCACACCGTCGGCCGACACGCTCACCGGGTCGGTGTACGGCGCCCACGGGCCGCCGTCCACGCTGACCTCGGTGGAGGCCAGCCCCGATCCGCTGTCGGAGGCGGTCACCGTGACCGCCACGCTGGAGACGAACCAGCCGTCGCCGCCGTCGGGCGCCGCCGGGGTGGTCGCCGCGGAGACCTTCGGCGGCGTGGTGTCCGCCGGCTGCCCCCACGAGGCGTGGAAGAAGTCGAACTTCGCCGTCTTGGACGCCGCCGCGTTGACCCCGAAGGCGAAAACGCCGACCTTGCCGCCGCTCACCGCCGCGTTGACCAGGCCGGTGCCGATCTCGGTCCAGGCCTTGCCGTCGGAGGAGGCGAACCCGCGGTAGGTGGTGCCGGCCCTGGTCAGCCGCAGCCACCACACGCCCTGCGTGAGGTCGCTGAGCTGCGGCTGCGGGTTCTGTACGGCGTCGCCTATCTCACTGCGGAACTCCACCCTGCGCGAGGTGGCGCTGTCGGCGAGGTAGTCGAGCTTCACGTAGTTGGCGTCGTCGAGGTAGGCGATCAGCCCGCCCTGCTGGTACGCCTCGTTGAACGCCGAGCCGTCGATCTTCGTCTCCACGCTCCAGTCCCCGGACGGCGGGGTCTGCAGGATGAAGTTCTTCGCTCCGCTGTTGTCGGTGCCGTAGATGTCGCCCTTGCTCGTGTCGATCTCCAGGTTGCCGCCGGTCACCCGGGTCGCCGCCGCGTCGGGACGGACGACGGTGGACCACCGGCAGGCGTCCAGGGAAGTGCCGTCGAACTCGTCGTCCGGCGTCACCGGGCCCGCGCTGGCGTCGGGCGTGAGCTGGAACCAGTCGAACGCGGCGTCGATGACGGGCCTGGCGCCGGTGCTGGCGAAGGACGCCAGTCCGATGCGCGGGTTGACGATGCCGGCCATGGCCTTGTCGGTCTGCGGCATCGCCGTCCAGGTCAGCCCGTCGGCCGAGTAGGAAGCGGTGAGGGTGGTGCCGTTGCTGGCCAGCCGGACGTAGACCGTGTTCGGGAACGCGGCCCCGAGGTTGGCGGTGTTGGACGCCGCCACCTCGTTCGGCACGCCCGCCTCTTCCCTGATGAACTGGAAGATGCGCGTGGCCGGGTCGTTGGTGGTACGCCCCTGGATCACCATCTTGGCGTAGTTGTCGTCGTCGCCGTAGAGGATGAGGCCCGCCTGCTGGTAGGCGTCCTTGGCGGCGATCGTCAGCTTCGCCGTGGCCTGCCAGGCCCCGCTCGGCGTGGGCTGCAGCACCATGTTGGGGATCGGGGTGTTGCTGGTGCCGTAGATGTCCGCGAGGGCCGTGGGGATGTGCAGGGCGCCGCCTGCCACCCGCAGGTCCTGGTTCTCGCCCAGCACGGTCCACCGCGAGCGGTCGAGCGCGACGCCGTCGAAGCCGTCGGACTTGCCGGTGAGGCAGGTGGTGCCGGGGCTGTCCACGGTGATGCGGACATGCTCGGTGCGGGACGCGCCCTTGGCGTCGGTCACGGTGACGGACGCGTCGTAGCTGCCGGGCGCGGTGTAGGTGTAGGAGGCGTCGGGCGTGGTGGGAGCCGGGGCGCCGGCCACGCCGAGGTTCCACTTGTAGGTGAGCGGCGTGTCGCCGTCGGGGTCACTGGCCTCGGCGTGCAGGCTGACCTGCAACGGCGCCGGGCCCTTGTCCGGGGTCGCGTTGACGACGACGGCGGGGCGCTGGTTGTCGGTGACGCCCTTGCCGATGAAGTCGGTCCAGTTGACGTTGAGGAGCCCACCGGTGTTGTCGCTGCCCGCGGGCCTGCGGACGACGAAGTACAGGGGTCCGCTGGACGTCGGCGGGTCGGTCAGCGTCAGCGGGAAGTCGCTGAAGGTCTGCCAGCCGCCGGTGTTGGTCACCGCGACCTTGCCCACCAACGGCCCGTCGGCCTTGCCCGCGTGGACCTCGATCGTGCCGCCCGTGGAGGCGGAGGACGCGCGGAAGCTCAGGCCGCTGACCCCCGACAGGTTGACCGGGTCGTGGCTCCAGTAGTCGCCGTCCTCGATGAACCCGATGTTGTTGAAGCCGCCCTGCGTGTCGGTGGTGGTCTCCACCTTCACCCCGGGGTCACCGGTGCCGGCGGCGCCGGGGACGCGACCCGTCTCGGTGAAGAACTCGGCCTGCTTGTGCTTGGGCTGCAGGACCGCCTGGGCCCTGCCGGTCAGCGGCCCCGAGGAGCCCGCGCCGCCCTTGTCGGTGTAGCTGGCCTCAAGCACGTAGAAGACGTTGTCGCCGTCGCTGTGCCCGGAGGACAGGGTGGTCTGCACGGTTCCCGAGCAGCCGGTGTACTGGTCGAGCGGGTGGCCGTGGGTGTCGTGCCCCAGGATGGCCTGCACCTTGACGTTCGCGCAGTCGACGGTGCCGTCCTCGGGGTCGGTGACCGTGATCGTGAACTTCACCTGGTCGCCGAACTCGAACAGGCCGCCGTCCGGCGGAAGGTTGATCTTCACGGTCGGCGCCGTGTTGCCCACCACGATCGGTACGTTCGCGGTGGCGGTCTTGCCGCCCTCGTCCTTCACGGTCAGTACGGCCGTGAAGTTGCCCGTCGTGGTGTAGGTGTACGAGGGGTTCGCCTCGGTCGAGTCGACGGTTCCGTCGCCGTCGAAGTCCCAGGCGTAGGTGAGCGCGGTCCCGTCGGGGTCGGCCGACCCCGCGCTGGAGAACTTCACGGCCAGCGGCGCGGGACCTGAGGCCTTGTCGGCCTTGGCCTTGGCGATGGGCGCCCGGTTGCCCTGGACGTAGTCGATCCGGTAGACGCCGGAGTCGGTGTTGTCACCGCCGAAGCCGGAGCCCCACTCGATGAGGTACAGGGCGCCGTCGGGACCGTACTTCATGTCCATCGGCTTCTTGAAGCTCATCGAGGCCAGCATCGGGTTGATGTCGACCAGTTGGGAGCCGTCGGCGCTGAGCTGGAACGAGTACAGGTGGTCCTGGTTCCACTCGCCGAAGACCGCCTTGCCGTCCCAGTAGGCGGGCCACTTGCGGTCGGACACCAGCGCGGGGTCGTACCGGTACGCGGGTCCGGCCATGGGCGCGCCGCCGCCGCCCAGCTCGGGGAAGGCGGGGTCGGCCGAGTAGTGGTAGTAGACGGTGGCGGGCACCGCCTTCGGCAGGTCGGTGATGCCGGTGTTGTTGGGCGAGTCGTTCTTCGGCGCCGCGCAGTCGAACGCCTGCTTGGAGGTGTTCGTCGCGAAGTCGAAGTCGATGTAGGGCTTGTTGTTGCCCACGCAGTACGGCCAGCCGTAGAAGCCCGGGGCGTTGAGGATGTCCCACTCGACCGTGTTCTCCGGGCCGCGCGTCGCGCTGGGGTTGCCCGCGTCCGGACCGTAGTTGGCGACCAGCAGCTTGTGCGTCTTGGGATCGATGCCGATGCGGAACGGGTTGCGGAAGCCCATCCCGTAGATCTCCGGACGGGTCTTCGCCGTGCCCGGCGGGAACAGGTTGCCCGCGGGGATGGTGTACGTCCCATCAGGCTCGGGGTGGATGCGCAGCACCTTGCCGCGCAGGTCGTTGGAGTTGGCCGAGCTGCCCTGGGCGTCCCAGGCCGCCCGCCCGGCCCGCTCGTCGATCGGGGTGTAGCCGTCGGAGGCGAACGGGTTGGTGTTGTCGCCGTTGGCCAGCCACAGGTCACCGGTGGCCTTGTCGAACACCATGCCACCGCCGTGGTGGCAGCACTCGGCCCGCTGCACGGGCACCTCCAGCACGATCTTCTCGCTGGTGGCGTCGAGCGTCAGGTCCGGCCTGATGGTGAAGCGCGAGAGCCGGTCCACGACCTTGGACTGCGGCGAGTAGTACAGGTACGCCCAGCGGTTGGTGGCGAAGGCCGGGTCGAGCGCGATGCCGAGCAGCCCGCTCTCGTTGGCGGTGAAGAC
>NZ_JBEZFH010000097.1:0-25636 GCF_040649355.1 Sphaerisporangium sp. NPDC049002
AAGGGAGAAAGCGCCCGGCCCACGGCGTACGCGTCGATGCTCGGCAGGGCGGTGAGAGCCGGGATCAGGAAGCGCCGCATCACCTCGGCGGCGCCTCCAGGTCGATGTCCACCCCGTCGAACCCATAGCTCCCCATCAGGGCGTAGGCGCTGTCGGCGAACGCCGTCGCCGCCTGCGAACTGGACACCTGTACCCGGCCGAGTTCTCCGCCCACCGACAGGATGACCTTCTTGCCTCGGGCGTGCAGGGCCTGGATGTCGGCCTTGAACTGGTCCTCGGTGTAGCCGCCGACCGCCGCCGACAGTTCCGGGTCCAGGTGGAAGGAGACCTGGCCCGCGGTGGAGGTCGCCTCGGCGAAGGCCACGGCGATCAGGTCGTACTCGGCCGGCACCGCGCTGAGCTTCAGTTCGACGGCCGGGTTGACGAAGTTGTGCCAGTAGCCGGTGAGGAAGTGCTTGGGAAGGGGCCCGCCGCCGGCACACCCGGTGGTGGTGGCGGACACCGGGTCGCCGGCGGGGGACTCGCCCTGGGCGTTGTAGGCCCTGACCGTGTACGTGTGGCTCTCGCATGTGCCCAGCGAACCAATGGTCGCGGTGGTGCCGGTGACGGTGGACTTGACGGTGGTGCCCTCGTACACGCGGTATCCGGTGACGGTGCCGCTGGAGGCCGCCCAGGACAGCGCGATCGAGGAGGCCGTGGCCGTCGCGGCGGGCGTGCCGGGCTTGCCGGGGACGGTGGGGGTGGTCACGCCGCCGCAGGAGGCGCCGTTGAGCGTGCAGTTCGCCGGTACGGCCGAGCCGGGGGCGGCGATGAATCCGAAGGTGACCGAGGCGCCGGGCGCGATCGTGGCGTTCCAGCCGAGGCCCGTGAAGGTGAACCGCTGGCCGCTGCGGGACATCGAGGCGTCCCAGGAGGAGGTGACCGTGGCGCCGGAGGGCAGGTCGAAGGCGACCGACCAGCCGTTGATCGGGGTGGTGCCGCCGTTGTTGACCGTGTAGGCGCCCTGGAACGCCGACCCCCATTCGGAGGTCTTGACGAAGGTCGCGGTGGGGGACGCCGCGCTGGCGGTCCCGGGTGTGAGAAGTACGGTCGCCGTGGACACAAGGAGGGTGAGGAGCAGGACGAGGGGGTTTCGTTTGAGGCGCATGGGGGGGTCCTCAGCCTGGTGGGGGGAGGGGCGCGAGCAACCCTTTCTTTTAAGAAAGTTTCCTAAGAGTTGCCGTGATCGTAGCCTCGGCGCCGCCCCCTCACAAGGCCTAAGCCGGCGCGCCCCTACCGGTGCGGCGAAGCGTTCGCCTGCATATGTGCCATGTCAGCCCTGGACAGCGGCAGCCGGACAGCGGGCGGAAGCGGCCTGGAGACGGGGTTCGCCTGCAGCGACTGGATCACCATGGCCGCGAATCGACGCGACGCCGCCACCCTCATCTCGGGTGTCTCGGCGCGGATGCCCTCGTTCGCCATGAGCACCAGGGTGAGGTCTTCCAGTACGAAATCTCCCCGCAGGGCGCCCGCGTCCTTCGCCCGGCGCACCAGTTCGAGCAGCATGCGCAGCGTGCGATCGTGGTCCGCCGCCAAGCCGGCCGCCTGAGAAAGCTGCGAGGTGAACGCCCGGGCGAACCCCCGGTCGAGGGCATGGACCTCCATCAGCTTCTCGATCACCAGGCACAACCCCATCCACGCGTCGCCTGCCGCCGCACCCTCAGCCACGATCTCCGAGCATGAGGCCATCTGCTGGGCGAAGGCCTCGGTCAGCAACGCCTCCTTGGTCGGGAAGTGCCGGTAGACGGTCGCGACACCGACCTCGGCGCGACGGGCGATCTCCCGGATCGGCACGTCGACACCCTCGGCGGCGAAAGCCGCGCGAGCGACGATGAGGATGCGCTCACGGTTGTCGCGGGCGTCCGAACGCAGCGTCGCTACCACTTGGGCCCTCACCGCTCTCACTTTAATCAACCGGACGGGGTGCTCCGTTACGGTCGTCGAATGAGATCAATTCAATTCACCCGGTACGGCCCGCCCAGCGTTGTGCATCTCGCCGAGGTGCCGGAGCCGCACGCCGGGCCGGGTGAGATCCGCATCGCCGTGCGCGCCTCCGGAGTCGCGGCCGGGGAGGTGCGCATCCGTTCCGGGGCGCTGCGCGAGGTGGTGCCCGTGACGTTCCCGTTCCGGACCGGGTTCGACGCCTCGGGTGTGGTGGACGAGATCGGCGACGGCGTCACCGGTGTGGTCGTCGGCGACGAGGTGTTCGGCATGAGCACGTCGACCGCACGCGGTACCAATGCCGACTTCGCGGTCCTCGCCACCTGGGCATCCAAACCGGCCGGATGGAGTTGGGAGGAAGCCGGCGCCGCCGCCGGCAGCGCCGAGACGGCCACCCGGGTCCTCGACCGATTCATGGTCGAGGCCGGGAACACCGTGCTCATCCAGGGCGCGGCCGGCGCGGTGGGCACGATCGCCGTCCAGATGGCCGTCGCCCGCGGCGCCACCGTCATCGGTACCGCGAGCGAGCGCAACCACGACTTCCTGCGCTCCCTCGGCGCCGCACCGACGACGTACGGGGCGGCGCTCGTCGAACGGGTCCGCGCACTGGCGCCAAAGGGGGTGCACGCGGTGTTCGACTGCGCCGGAGGGTCGCTGCCCGACCTCATCGCCATCGCCGGGGACCGGGCCCGGGTGGTGACGATCGCCGACATGACGGCGGGGGCTCACGGTGTACACATGTCACACGGAGCGCCGGCCGACGACACCCGCGCGGCCGTGGGAGCCGCCGCCGACCCGTTAGCGGTGCACGGCCTCGCGATCGCGGTCACGCTCGCCGGCGAGGGCCGACTGAAGGTTCCGATCGCGGCGGCGTTCCCGCTCGCCGAGGCCGCAGCCGCACACCAACTGAGCGAAAGCCGCCACGCCCGCGGAAAGATCGTGCTGGTGAACTGATCCCTACCGCTTGGCCACCGGCTGACCATCAAAACCGGCAAGAACGCCGGCCGACACCCCTCAGTAGCCTCGCCCTACCGAGCACTGGCCGACAACGACGGGGGAGGCAGCGTGATCTCGGGGGAGTGACCTTCGGTCAACGCAGGTGACGCGGCGGATCACGGCCCGGCCGGGGGGAGCGGCTTGGGCGACCTGTTGGACGTGCTGGTTCCGGGCTCGGACCTGCTCGTCGACGAAGGACCCCGGCCGGTCCAGAGCGCTGATCGCGCGTGTCATCCGCCTCGGACACCGAAGTGGAGTGCCTGCCAGGTGACGTTCTCGCCGATTCTCACGCGACCGGCGGTCACTCCACCGAACACCCTTCTCCGACGAGACAGGACATTCCCTCGGGTGTGAGGCGGTCTCGCGCGGAGGAGAGGGTATCTCCCAAGTGATGCATAAGTGCGATTATGCATGAAACAGGTGAGGAAGGGCTGGTGGGACGCGTTCGGACGCCGGCCATCGCCTGGATCTTTCCGGTGAGGATTCGCGGTTGGATCCGCAGTGGATCGCCGCCCGCTTACGGTCGGCCGCCCGGTCGGCGGCAGGTCCGCGGCAGGTCGGCGCTTGAGGATCATCGCCGGTGACGGGCTGGTTTGCGGATCTTGGCATGTGGATCTTGGTGGGCCCCGAAGAGCCGATCTTGGAATCGTCCCCTGCGAGAGCAGACGAGGGGTGATGGGCGCCGGGCCCCGGCGCCCATCACTTGTCGTTCGCCTCGGCCCGGCGCGGAGCGCGCGACCACCGCCATGACCCCTGCTGGGACGGATCGCACGTTCCTCTCTAACCGTTCAGAAGCTGCATTCTGTATGGTTACGGATTTGTCGGTATATACAGCCATTGTCGAGTCGCGTCCTGCGATCACCTCGGTGTTGCGGTCACCTCGGTGGACGTCGGCGTCGGAGGCGTGCCGGACGGTGGCGATGGCGGTCGCAGTCACTCCTCCTGCACAGGCCTGTTAAGCGCGCAGGCCGCCACCACTCCCCTGGGCCGCCCGCACATCCCTTACGCGACTCCGTCACGCCATCGGCCGATTGCGAAAAGTGTTCGAAATCGTCCTAGGTGGGCTTCCCCCGGGTGTCGCGGCGGCCGTGTTCGGGGTTTGTCGTAGGGGGCCCGTAGCATCGGGCGTCATGCGGGTGCTGGTTTTGGGTGGAGGGTCGTTCGTCGGCCGCGCGATCGTGGACGATTTCCTGCGGGGCGGTCATGAGGTGACGCTGTTCAGCCGAGGTCGCACCGGGGCCGGGTTGTTCCCGGGGGTGCCGCGGCGGGTGGGTGATCGTGACTCCGGTGACTACGCGTCGCTGCGCGAGGGTGTCTGGGACGCGGTGGTCGACGTGAGCGCGTACGTGCCGCGCCATGTGCGGCAGGCCGGTGAGGTGCTCGGTGACCGGGCCGGGCGGTATGTGTTCATCTCCAGCAACGCGGTGTACCGGCCGGGTGGCGGGCCCGGGTCCGATGAGGACGCGCCGCGTCTGCCGCCGGAGCGCGATACCGAGGTGATCGATGGGGCGACCTATGGGCCGCTCAAGGTGGCTTGCGAGGACGAGGTGCTGGCCCGGTACGGGCGGCGGGCGACGATCGTCCGCCCGGGGATCGTGGCCGGTCCGTACGATCAGCAGGATCTGTTCACCTACTGGGTGCGGCGGGCGGCGCGCGGCGGGCGGGTGGCCCTGCCGGGGGATCCCGGGCAGCCGGTGCAGGTGCTCGACTCGCGTGATCTGGCCCGCCTGGTGGTGCTGTTGGTGACCGGTGACCGGCCGGGGGTCTTCAACGCGGTGGGGCCGGCCGAGCCGGTGACGCTGGGTGGGCTGATCCAGGTGTGCGCGGCGGCGGCGGGCAGCCGGGTCGAGGTGGTGCCGGTGCCGCCTGGTGCGGTGCCTGGCGGGTTTCCGCTGGTGCGGGCCGATCCGGTCTGGGCTTTGACGTTTCAGCGGAGTGCGGCGCGGGCGCGGGCGGCGGGCATGCCGGCGACCCCGCTTGAGGTCACGGCGGCCGATGTGCTGGCCTGGGATCGGGGGCGGGGCGAGCCGCCGTTGTCGGAGGGGCCGTCCGCGCAGGAGGAGGAACGGTTGCTGGCCGGTGCCGGGTGGGAGGTCGGGGCGTGACCGTCGTGCTGCATGTCGCCGCCGGTGAGGGGGGTCCGGCGTTGCTGATGCGGCCTTGGGCCGAGCGGGACATCCCTGAGTTGATCGAGGTCTACCGTGATCCGGTGATGCGCCGGTGGACCCGGTTTCACGTCACCGATGAGCAGGACGCGCGGCGGTGGCTGGAGATCCAGCGGGTGGGCTGGAGTGGGGGCGGGCGGCTGAGTTTCGCGGTCCTTGAGGAGGCCGAGCCAGGGTCGGGGGTCCTTCGCCTGGTCGCCAACGTCGCGTTGAAGGGGCTCACCCCTGGTGGGGCGGGTGCGGAGGTCGGCTACTGGACCGCTGCGGCCGCGCGGGGGCGGGGTGTGGCCGGCCGGGCCCTTGAGCGGATGACGACATGGGCCTTCGAGGCGTTCGGCGGTGGTGGGCTCAGGTGTCTGCGGTTGCTCCATCAGGTCGACAACCTGGCCTCGTGCCGGGTGGCGGGCAAGTGCGGGTACGTCCTCGCGGGTGTGCTTCCCGCTCGTCCTCCGTTCCCGCTGGAGGGGCACGTGCACGCGCGGTACGCCCCGGACGGTTCCACCGCCGTATGAGGTTGTTGCTTTCGTGAGCGCGCTTACCTGCTGTTGAGGTGGGCCTCTCCCCTCCCCCGGTGGCGTCGTGGTGGGGATGGGGGCCGGTAGGGTGGGGCGAGGTGCGCCGGGAAGTCTGGTCGGCAGTGGATCCGCCTATTGACCGGGAGCGCCCATGACCGACGCCTCGCACCGCACGCCGGGATTGCTCACGCGGGGGTCGTGGGCCGAGGCGCGGCGGGTGGCCGCCATCTTGCGCGAGGAGACCGTTGGCGGGGCGTTGCTGCTGGCCGGTGCGGTGGCGGCGATGGTGTGGGCGAACTCTCCGTGGTCGGGCGGTTATGAGGCGTTGCGCTCGTTCAGGTTCGGGCCGGCGGCGGTGCATCTGGATCTGGAGGTGGCCGCCTGGGCGGCCGACGGGCTGCTGGCGATCTTCTTCTTCGTCGCGGGTCTGGAGCTGAAGCGCGAGTTCGTTGCGGGTGATCTGCGTCAGGTGCGCAGGGCGGTGGTGCCGGTGGCGGCGGCGGCCGGTGGTGTGGTCGTCCCTGCGGTGCTGTATCTGCTGTTCACCGTGGGTGCCGGTGCGGGGGCGGCGCGGGGGTGGGCGATCCCTACGGCGACCGATATCGCGTTCGCGCTGGCGGTGCTGGCGGTGGTCGGCCGGTTCCTGCCTTCGGCGTTGCGGACGTTCCTGCTCACTTTGGCCGTGGTGGATGACCTGATGGCCATCGTCATCATCGCCGGGTTCTACTCCTCGCAGTTGTCGGTGGTGGCGCTGGCGGGTGCCGTGGTGCCGTTGGCGCTGTTCGCGGTGCTGGTGCGGCGGGGGGTGCATCGGTGGTGGGTGCTGGTGCCGCTCGCGGGCCTGACGTGGGCGCTGGTGCATGCCTCGGGGGTGCATGCGACGGTCGCGGGTGTGCTGCTGGCGTTCACGGTCCCGGTCGCAGGGCCGGGGTCGGTCACGGTGGCGCCCGCCGGGCCGGGTGGGGATGGTGGGCGGGTGGATGAGGTGGGGCCGGCGGAGCGTTTCGAGCACCGGTTGCGGCCGATCTCGGCGGGTGTGGCGGTGCCGGTGTTCGCGTTCCTGTCGGCGGGGGTGGTCGTGGGCGGGCCGGGTGGTCTGGTGGAGGCCCTGACCGACCCGGTGGCGGTGGGTGTGGCCGTCGGGCTGGTCGCCGGGAAGCCGCTGGGCATCATGGCCGCGACCTGGTTGGTGGCCCGGTTCACCCGCGCCGATCTGGACGAGGGTCTGACCTGGGTCGATGTGCTGGGGCTGTCGGTGCTCGGCGGCATGGGGTTCACGGTGTCCCTGCTCATCGGGGAGCTGGCGTTCGGGGCGGGCGGGGGGCGCGGCGACCATGTCAAGATCGCGGTTCTGGCGGGGTCGTTGACGGCGGCGTTGCTGGCCGCTGTGGTCCTTCGGTTGCGGAACCGGGCTTACCGGCTCATCCACGAGGCCGATGCGGCCGTGCTGGGAGGGCGGGATGGTGCGGTGGAGTGAGACAAGCGGGGTGGGGCGACGGCTGGACCGAAGGGGGTGAGGGGGTGTGGTGAAGGTCCGGCTGGCGCGGGAGGTGGCGGTGCGGTGGGTCGCCGAGCACGCCGCCGGGGTGCCGGGGTTCGCGGGGGCGTTCCTGAGCGGGTCGGCGACGTGGCTGCCCGGTGAGGCCGAGCTGCCGCCGACCTCCGACGTGGACGTCATGGTGGTGACCTCCGGGTCGCGGGCTCCGGCCAAGCTGGGGAAGTTCTCCCGTGAGGGGGTCATGGTGGAGGTCACGTACCTGCCGTGGGATCAGATCGGGTCGGCCGAGGCGGTGCTGGGGTCCTGCCACCTGGCGGGGGGTCTGCGGGGTGGCAACGTCGTCGCCGATCCCACGGGGCGGTTGACCGTGTTGCAGGCGCGGGTCGCCGAGGGGTACGCGCGGCGCCGGTGGGTGCGGGCGCGGTGTGAGGACGCCGAGCGCAGGATCGTCGCGGGCCTTTGTTCGGTGGAGGTCTCGGCGCCGCCGCATGACCAGGTGATGGGGTGGCTGTTCCCGGCGGGGGTGAGCACGCATGTGCTGCTGAGCGCGGGGTTGCGTAATCCCACTGTCCGGTTGCGGTACGTGGCGGTGCGTGGGCTGCTCGCCGACTACGGCCGGCTGGAGTTCCATGAGCGGTTGCTGGAGTTGCTGGGGTGCGCGGGGATGACGGCCGCGCGGGCCGGGCATCATCTGGCGGCGATGGCGCGGGTGTTCGACGCCACCGTGCCGGTGGCCAGGACGCCGTTCTTGTTCTCCTCCGACATGGCGGCCAACCCGGGGATCCGCGACTGATCTTGCGGCCGGTCTTGCGCGGCCGGTTGTCGGGGAGGTTCCGCCGTCCTTCGGCCCGGCGGGGGTACTCCGGTATGGAGATCTGATGGCCTTCCGCGTGTCCCGGTACAGGTCATGGGGGTGCGGGTACGGCTGGGAGCATGGAGCGTTCCGAGGACCACGGCCGCGAGCCCGGGGCCCCGCCAGATCACCGCCGTCGTCCCGGCCGGGAGGGTCGGCCGCCGTCGCCTGGCCCCGGCCGGACCGGCATGCGGCACCGGGTGTCGCGTCCGCCGGGTGTCCGGCTGGTCGCCGCCTGCGCCGGTGTGGTCGTCTTCGTGGTGCTGGCCGTCTATGGGGCGGTGCACCAGGCCTGGCTGTTGTTCTTCGCCGGCTGCGTGCTGACCGCCCTCACTGTGGCGTACGCGATCGTGGAGGGCGAGCGGTGGCGGCGGGGCGATGACGGCCCCGAGCCGGGTGACCACCAGCTCTGATCTCAGGTCGTCAGGGGTCTGAGGGGCTTTGGGCGGCGAGGATGGCGCGGTTGGCCTCCTCGACGATGTCGCGCATGGCCCGCTCGGCGGCTGCGGGGTCGCCTGCCTGCACGGCCTGGGCGACCTCGGCGTGCCGGCGGATCGCCGCGGGCTCGGGGTGGGCGGGCATCAGGTGGTGGTGGGTGCGGCCGGCCAGTACTTCGGCGACCAGGTCGGTGAGCGCGCCCAGCATCTCGTTGCCGGAGGCCTCCAGCAGGGTGCGGTGGAAGGCGATGTCGGCGGCCAGGTAGGCCGGAAGGTCGCCGGATCTGCCGTGCACGGCCATCTGCATGACGGCGCCGGTGAGCATGCCGCACTGCTCGGGGGTGGCGTGCCGGGCGGCCAGGCCCGCGGCCACCGGTTCGACGCCGCGCCGCAGGTGTCCGAGGGAGGACAGCAGTTCGTCGCGGTCGTCGCCGTCGAGGCGCCAGCGGATGACGCGGGGGTCGAACAGGTTCCATGCCGTCCGGGGGGCGATGGTGACGCCGACGCGGCGGCGGCTGGTGACCAGGCCCATGGATTCAAGGACGCGGATGGCCTCGCGGATCACCGACCGGGACACCCCGAAGCGGTCTTCGAGTTGCTCGATCCTGAGCACGTGACCGGGGGGGAACGCGCCGGAGGTGATGAGGGCGCCGAACGCGTCGAGGACGCCGGCGTGCAGGCCCGCACTGATCTGGTCTTTGGTTCCCACGGTGGCCCATCTTCCCATGGTGAGCGGGTTCTGCGTCCCACGAGGCCAAAAGGTATGATTAATTGGGCATTACCTCTTGATTACGGCTGATTATTCGTGACACCCTGTCGGGCAGTTCCACCCGAGAGGCTCCCTATGAACCCCACCGATCCCCCGCCCCCGACTTTCCCGGCCGTGCCGTTCCAAACCTTCGCGGCGCCGCTGCTGGTCGTCATGGGGGTGACCGGCTCCGGCAAGACCACCGTCGGAGTGGCCCTGGCCCAGCGGCTGCGGGTGCCGTTCGGCGACGCCGACGGCTTCCACAGCGCGGCCAACGTGGCCAAGATGTCGGCCGGTGTCCCGCTGGAGGACGCCGACCGGCTGCCGTGGCTGCGTTCGATCGGCGCCTGGCTGGCCGGGCACGTCTCCGCCGGCGGGGTGGTGAGCTGCTCGGCGCTCAAGCGCTCCTACCGCGATGTGCTGCGTGAGGCGGCGCCGGGCGTGGGTTTCGTCCACCTGCACGGCGAGCAGGAGGTGGTGCGGCGGCGGGTGGCGGGCCGTCCGGGGCATTTCATGCCCGCTTCCCTGGTCGCCTCGCAGTTCCAGACGCTGGAGCCGCTGGAGCCCGACGAGCGCGGCGTGGTGCTGGACCTCGGCAGGTCCGTCGACGAGCTGGTGGAGGACTACCTGGCCGCCGCGCCCCTTCCCGAGTCCCCGCCGATGATCCCGCCGCCTCCCGCGGCCCCGCCTCCCCTCGCGGGCGAAGGAGACTGAGATGGCCCCCGCGCTGTTCGCCCTGGCCGCGCCGGAGACGGCCGTTTCGACCGGGCGGCTGCTGCCCGCGGCGCTGATCGGCATCGCGCTGATCGTCGTGCTGATCACCCGGTTCCGGTTGCGCCCTTTCCTGAGCCTGACGCTCGGGTCGCTGGCGGTGGGCGCGGTCGCGGGCCTGCCGATGGCCGATGTGATCACGAGTTTCACCGGCGGGTTCGGCAGTACGGCCGCGGGTGTGGGCACGCTGATCGCGCTGGGGGCGATGTTCGGCAAGCTGCTGGCCGACTCCGGCGGGGCCGGTGAGATCGTGGACACCATCGTCGGGCGCTCGGGCCCGCGTTCCCTGCCGTGGGCGATGGCGGCGGTGGGCGCGCTGATCGGCCTGCCGATGTTCTTCGAGATCGGGCTCGTGCTGCTGATGCCGGTGGTCTTCTTGGTGGCGCGCCGTTCGGGGTTGTCGCTGGTGCGGGTGGGTGTCCCGGCGCTCGCCGGTCTTTCGGTGATGCACGGGCTGGTGCCGCCGCACCCGGGGCCGCTGGTGGCCGTCGACGCGCTCAAGGCCGACCTCGGTATCACGCTGGGTCTTGGGGTGCTGATCGCGGTGCCGACGGTGGCGATCGCCGGTCCGCTGTTCGCCCGGTTCGCCGCGCGGTGGGTTGATGTCCCGGCGCCGGAGCTGTTCGAGGGGCGGCGCGATGAGGGCGGGGCGCAGGTGCGGCGGCCCTCGTTCGGCGTCACGGTGGCCACCGTTTCACTGCCGGTGGTGCTGATGATGGGCAAGGCGGTGGCCGATCTGCTGGCCGCCGAGGGGAGCGTGGTGCGTTCGGCGCTGGACTTTTTCGGCACTCCTTTGGTGGCGCTGCTCATCGCGGTCCTGGTGGCGATCTTCACGTTGGGGCGTGGGGCGGGCATGGACCGCAAGGCGCTGGCCGCTTCTTTGGAGGGGGCGCTGCCGCCGATCGCGGGCATCTTGCTGATCGTGGCGGCGGGCGGCGGGTTCAAGCAGACGCTGGTCGACAGCGGCATCGGCAAGCTGGTGGCCGACTGGGTGCAGAGCAGCGGCCTGTCGGTGCTGTTGCTGGCGTGGCTGGTCGCGGTGCTGATCCGCCTGGCCACCGGGTCGGCTACGGTGGCCACCGTCACCGCCTCGGGGATTTTGGCGCCGCTGGTCACCACGCTGGACACCGGGCAGACCTCGCTGCTGGTGCTGGCCGTCGGCGCGGGGTCGCTGTTTTTCTCCCATGTCAACGACGCGGGGTTCTGGCTGGTCAAGGAGTATTTCGGTCTGAGCGTGGGCCAGAACCTGAAGACCTGGTCGGCGATGGAGACGGTGATCTCGGTGGTCGGGCTGGTGTTGGTGCTCGCGGTGAGCCTGGTGGTGTGAGGGCCGCCCGGCGCGCATGTGGTCGCCGCCGGGCCTGAAGATCGCGATGGGCTTCCGGTGTGCTCGCCTCGTGCTAACCTCACAGGCGTTCGTCCTGGTATGTGGATTTATATCCCGTTGCCGGGGTGGGCGCGGGCAACGGTTGTCGTACAGCTGAATGGGGCGAGGCTCGGTGGAGATCGAACAGACCGCACTGCCGGGCATAGGGCTCAAACACGAGTTCACCACCCAGTCCGGCCGCAGGGTCGCCGTGGTCTCCCACCGCGGGGGCCGGCGCGACCTGGTCATCTACGACCGCCACGACCCCGACCGGGCGTGTGAGGCGATCCAGCTGAACGACGAGGAGGCCGACGCGCTGGTCGAGCTGCTCGGCGCCCCCCGCATCGTCCAGCGGCTCAACGCCCTGCACCGCGAGGTCGAGGGGCTGGTCAGCGTGCAGCTGCCGATCCTGCCCGACTCCCCCTACGCCGAGCGGCCGATGGGCGACGCCCGCGTGCGCACCCGTACCGGCGCCTCCATCGTGGCCGTCGTCCGGGGCGGGCAGGTGCACGCCAGCCCCAACCCCGACTTCCCGCTCGCCAGCGGGGACGTGGTCGTGGTGGTGGGCAGTCCCGAAAGCACCTCCGCCGTCGCCGACATCCTTACCCACGGATAAGCCGGCGTGCACACGGCGACACTTTTCATCGAGCTCGGCGGTATCGTCCTCGCGCTCGGCGTGCTCGGAGCACTGGCGCTGCGTGCCGGAATCTCCCCCATCCCGCTGTACCTGCTGGCCGGGCTCGCGTTCGGCCAGGGCGGCATCCTGCCCCTGGCGACCAGCGAGGACTTCATCGCCGTCGGCGCCGAGCTCGGGGTCGTGCTGCTGCTGCTGACCCTTGGCCTTGAGTACAACGCCGACGAGCTGGTCACCAGCCTGCGCGGCAACGCCCGGGGCGGCCTGGTCGACCTGGTGCTCAACGCCGCGCCGGGCGCGGTGGCCGCCGTGGTGCTCGGCTGGGGTCCGGTCGCGGCGGTGGCGATGGCCGGGGTGACGTACGCGACCTCCTCCGGCATCACCGCCAAGGTGCTGTCCGACCTCGGGTGGATCGGCAACCGCGAGACCCCGGTGGTGCTGTCGCTGCTGGTCTTCGAGGACCTGACGATGGCGTTGTACCTGCCGATCCTCACCGCGATCCTGGCCGGGGTGAGCCTGATGGGCGGCGCGATCACCGTCGCGATCGCCCTGGCCACCGTCAGCGTGGTCCTTTTGGTCGCGCTGCGTTACGGCCGGTGGATCGAGGCGTTCGTGGCCAGCCCCAACTCCGAGGTGCTGCTGCTGAAGGTGATGGGCCTGGCCCTGCTGGTGGCGGGCGTGGCCCAGCAGCTGCAGGTGTCGGCGGCGGTCGGGGCGTTCCTGGTCGGCATCGCGCTGTCGGGCGAGCTGGCCCACGAGGCGCGGGCGTTGCTGATCCCGTTGCGTGACCTGTTCGCCGCGGTGTTCTTCGTGTTCTTCGGGTTGCAGACCGACCCGGCGGCGATCTGGCCGATGGCCGGTACGGCCGCGCTGCTGGCCCTGATCAGCATGGTGACCAAGCTGGCCACCGGCGTGTACGCCGCGCGCCGGGCGGGCATCGCCAGGGCCGGTCAGGCCCGGGCGGGTATCGCGCTGATCCCGCGCGGCGAGTTCAACATCGTCATCGCCGGGCTGGCGGTGGCGGCCGGGGCGCATCCGGATCTCGGGCCGCTGGCCGCGGGGTACGTGCTGATCCTGGCGGCGTTCGGGCCGCTGGCGGCCCGGCTGCTCCAGCCGCTCATCGCGGTGGTCGCCCGCCGGGCCTGACCCCTGCTGCCCGGTGATCGGCGGTTCCGCTCAGGCCGCGGCGCGCTCGGGCGCCGGGCGGCGCCGGAGGGCGGGGTCGGTCAGCGCCGGCGGGCTCCAGGCCCCGTCCGGGTGGCGGGCGTCGTGCCGGGTGGCACGATCTCGTCGATCCGGTCGAGGGTGGCGTCGTCCAGGGTGAGCGAGGCGCCCTTGAGCAGTTCCTCCAGTTGCCGCATCGTGCGCGGCCCGGTGATCACCGAGGTGACGGCCGGGTGCGCCGCGGCGAAGGCCACGGCCAGTTCGGGCAGTGAGCGGCCGATGCCGTCGGCCACCTCGATCAGCCGTTCGACGAGGTCGAGCTTGGCGGCGTTCACCGGTAGGGCGGGGTCGAAGCGCGCGGGGGTGAGCGCGGCGCGGCCGGTGGACAGGTCGGCGGGACGGTCCTTGCGGTACCTGCCGGTGAGAAAGCCCGAGGCCAGGGGGCTCCAGGTCAGTACCCCCATGCCGTAGCGCCGGCAGACCGGGAGCACCGAGGATTCGATTCCCGGAAGTGCACCTTGGTGGCGAGCACGACCTCATCACGGCGGCCTTGGAGCGCCTTCCCCACGATCTGCTCGGACTCGCCCGCCTAGTACATGTCGGCGGTGTCGACGAAGTTGATCCCCTGGTCGAGGGCGGCGTGGACGATGCGGGCGCACTCCTGGTGGTCGGGGTTGCCGGCGGAGCCGAACATCATGGTCCCGAGGCAGTGGGCGCTCACCTCGATGCCGGTGCCGCCGAGGACGCGGTAGCGCATGGTCGTGCTCCCTTGCTGGTCGTCGCGGGTACGCGCGCGGGCCGGGCCGTTCGGCCCGTCAGTGGCCGGCGGCGGCTCGTACCCTAGGTTCTGGAGCGGACTCCAGGTCAAGTCCCTTCCCGCCCAGACGGGCGAACCGGACACTGGTGTGCATTTCCGGCGTCTGGGGCGGGTACATCGACCACATGGCCGAGTTTCTGACGGATATCCAGGCCCTGCGTGATCGCGCGCGGGCGGAGATCGACAAGGGGCCCGTGACGAGCGCCTACGGCGCCGACCTGCCGCGGGTCATCCAGGTGTGCAACGAGGCCCTGGCGACCGAGATCGTGTGCGTCCTGCGGTACAAACGGCACTACTACACCGCCACGGGCATCCACGCCGAGCCGGTGGCCAAGGAGTTCCTGGAGCACGCCGCCGACGAGCAGCGGCACGCCGACATGCTGGCCGGCCGCATCTCCCAGCTGGGCGGGGACCCCGACTTCGACCCGGCCAGGCTGAGCACCCGGGCGCACACCCAGTACGACGGGAGCCTGGACCTCATCGAGATGATCAAGGAGGATCTGGTCGCCGAGCGGGTCGCCATCGCCTCCTACACCGAGATCGCCCAGTGGATCGGCGACGGTGACCCCACCACCCGGCGGGTGTTCGAGGAGCTGCTGGCCGACGAGGAGGACCACGCCGACGACCTGGCCAACCTGCTGGAGCGGCTCCCGTCTCAGATCGGCGGGCGCGGCGGGTCCTGAGTCTTTCCCGCCGCGGCGGGAAAGACTCACCGGCGCGGGGTCAGTGGGACCAGGCCCAGTCGCGGATCTCGGGGGCGTCCTCGCCGTGCTCGCGGGTGTGGGCGCGGGCGCGGGCCCGGGCGTCGGCCATCTCCTGCCGCAGGTGGGCGCACCGCTCCCCCAGCCCCGGCACGCGGTCGATGACGTCGATGACCAGGTGGAACCGGTCGATGTCGTTCATCATCACCATGTCGAACGGCGTGGTGGTGGTGCCCTCCTCCTTGTACCCGCGCACGTGCAGGTTCTCGTGGCCGTTGCGCCGGTAGGTGAGGCGGTGGATCAGCCACGGGTAGCCGTGGAAGTTGAAGATGACGGGTTTGTCGGTGGTGAACAGGGCGTCGTAGGCCGGGTCGGGCAGCCCGTGGGGATGCTCGGTGGAGGGTTGCAGCCGCATCAGGTCGACGACGTTGACCACCCGTACCTTCAGGTCGGGCAGGTGGCGGCGCAGCAGGTCGGCGGCGGCCAGCACCTCAAGGGTGGGCACGTCGCCCGCGCAGGCCAGCACCACGTCCGGCTCCTGGCCCTGGTCGGTGGAGGCCCACGGCAGGATGCCAAGGCCCCGGGTGCAGTGCGCCACGGCCTCGTCCATGGACATCAGGTCCAGCACGGGCTGCTTGCCTGCGACCACGACGTTGACGTAGTCGCGTGAGCGCAGGCAGTGGTCGGCCACCGACAGCAGCGTGTTGGTGTCCGGCGGCAGGTACACCCGTACCACGGTGGCCTTCTTGTTGACCACCACGTCCAGGAAGCCGGGGTCCTGGTGGCTGAACCCGTTGTGGTCCTGGCGCCACACGTGCGAGCTCAGCAGGTAGTTGAGCGAGGCGACCGGGCGCCGCCACGGGATGTGCCGGCAGGCCTCCAGCCACTTGGCGTGCTGGTTGAACATCGAGTCGACGACGTGGATGAACGCCTCGTAGGAGTTGAACAGCCCGTGGCGCCCGGTGAGCAGGTAGCCCTCCAGCCAGCCCTGGCACAGGTGCTCGCTGAGCACCTCCATCACCCGGCCGTCGGGCGCGAGGTTCTCGTCGGTCGGCAGCCGCTCGGCCGTCCACGCCCGGTCGGTGACCTCGAACACCGCCGACAGCCGGTTGGAGTCGGTCTCGTCGGGTCCCATCAGCCGGAAGTCGGCGGGGTTGGCGGCGATGACGTCGCGCAGGAACCCGCCGAGGACCCGGGTCGGCTCGGTGGTGGCGGTGGCCGGGGCCTTGACCTCGGTCGCGTAGTCGCGGAAGTCGGGCAGCACCAGCGGCTTGAGCAGCTCGCCGCCGTTGGCGTGGGGGTTGGCGCTCATCCGGCGCGGCCCGCCGGGCACCAGGGCGTCGATCTGCCCGGAGGGGACGCCGTCGCGGCCGAACAGCTCCTCGGGCCGGTAGGAGCGCATCCACTCCTCCAGCGCCGCCAGGTGGCCGGGGTCGTCGCGCACGCCGGCCAGCGGCACCTGGTGGGCGCGCCAGGTGCCCTCCACCGCGTGCCCGTCGACCTGCTTGGGCCCGGTCCACCCCTTGGGCGTACGCAGGACGATCATCGGCCAGCGGTCGCCGGAACCGGCCTTGACCTCGGCGATCTGGTCGAACACCGTGTCCAGGGTCTCGGCCATCAGCCGGTGGGTGGCCGCCGGGTCGTCACCGGCGACCACGTGCGGGCGATAGCCGTACCCCTCCATGAGCTTGAGCAGCTCCGGCTCGGGGATCCGCGCCAGCACGGCCGGGTTCGCGATCTTGTACCCGTTGAGGTGCAGGATGGGCAGGACGGCGCCGTCCCTGGCCGGGTTGATGAACTTGTTGGAGTGCCAGCTGGTGGCCAGGGCGGCGGTCTCCGCCTCGCCGTCCCCGATGACGCAGGCGACCACCAGGCCGGGGTTGTCGAACGCGGCGCCGTAGGCGTGGGCCAGGGAGTAGCCGAGCTCGCCGCCCTCGTTGATCGACCCGGGGGTCTCGGGGGCGGCGTGGCTCGGGATGCCGCCCGGGAAAGAGAACTGGCGGAACAGGTGCGCCATCCCGGGCTCGTCGCGGGAGACATAGGGGTAGATCTCCGAGTAGGTGCCCTCCAACCAGGCGTGCGCGACCGTGGCGGGGCCGCCGTGCCCGGGACCGGCGATGTAGATCATGTCGAGGTCGCGCTGTTTGATGACCCGGTTGAGGTGCGCGAAGCAGAAGTTCAGACCTGGCGTGGTGCCCCAGTGCCCGAGCAGGCGCGGTTTGATGTGCTCGGGCCGCAGTGGTTCGCGCAGCAACGGGTTGTCAAGCAGGTAGATCTGGCCGACCGACAGGTAGTTGGCGGCACGCCAGTAGGCATCGATTAGCTCCAGCTCGTTCATGCCTATGAGGGTTCCCGCCTGGCGGGGGATATGCCAGAGACGTTGGTCCTCAGCTGCCGCCGCCGTGTCGCGGCGCACCCGGCCAGGGTGACAGGGTGCCGGAGTCGAGCCGCGGGAGCGGAAAACCGGTTGCGGGAATGTCGGTCGGGTTCGTTAGGGTTCTGCTCCGTGCCAGAACAACCTCTGATCCACGCGCGTGGCCTGGTGAAACGCTTCGGCGGCTTCACCGCGGTCGACGGCATCGACATCGACGTGGCCCCCGGCGAGGCGTTCGGCTTCCTCGGCCCCAACGGCGCCGGCAAGTCCTCCACGATGCGCATGATCAGTTGCGTGTCGCTGCCCACGGCCGGTGAGCTTCGCATCCTCGGCATGGACCCCGCACGCCAGGGCGCCGAGATCCGGGGGCGGCTCGGCGTCTGCCCGCAGCTGGACAACCTCGACCCCGACCTCAGCGTCCGGGAGAACCTCACCACCTACGCCCGCTACTTCGGCATCCCCCGGCCCGAGGCCCGCCGCCGGGCCGAGGAGCTGCTCGACTTCGTGCAGTTGGCCGACCGGGCGGGCAGCAACGTCGAACCGCTGTCGGGCGGCATGAAGCGCCGGCTCACCATCGCCCGGGCCATGGTGAACAACCCCGACATCGTCCTGCTCGACGAGCCCACCACCGGCCTCGACCCGCAGGCCCGCCACCTTCTGTGGGAGCGGCTGTTCCAGCTCAAGCGGCGCGGCACCACGCTGGTGCTCACCACCCACTACATGGACGAGGCCGAGCAGCTGTGCGACCGGCTGGTGGTCATGGACGGCGGGCGCATCGTCGCCGAGGGGTCGCCCCGCTCGCTCATCGAGACCTACTCCACCCCCGAGGTCGTCGAGCTGCGCTTCGGCGACGAGCGCCCCTCGGAGCTGGCCGGAAAGCTCGCCGGCGTCGGCGAGCGCATCGACCCGCTGCCCGACCGGCTGCTGGTGTACGCCGCCGACGGCGACGCCGTCACCGCCGAGGTCCACCGGCGCGGGCTCGTCCCCTCCAGCGTGCTGGTGCGCCGCTCCAGCCTGGAGGACGTCTTCCTGCACCTCACCGGCCGCACCCTGGTCGACTGATGGCCTCCCTCACCCTCCCGGTCTCCGCGCGCTCGACGCTGGCGGTGCTGGAGCGCGCCCTCACGCTGTACCGTCGGCTGTGGCGGGCCTCGGCGTTCTCCTCCTTCGTGCTGCCGGTGCTGTTCCTGGTCAGCATCGGTGTCGGGGTCGGCGGCCACGTCGGCCTGATCGGCGGGGTCGACTACCTGTCGTGGATCGTCCCGGGCGTGATGGCCTCCACCGCGTTCCAGATGGCGGTCGGCGAGTGCACCTACCCGGTCCTCGGCGACTTCAAGTGGGTGCGGGCCTACCACGCGATGCGCGCCACCCCTGTCGAGCCCGGCGACATGATCCTCGGCTGGCTGCTGTACATCCTGCTGCGCGTCACGGTGGCGGTGGTGGTGTTCCTTGGGATCACCGCAGTGTTCGGCGCGCTGCACTCCCCCTTCGCCCTGGTCACGCCGCTGGTCTGCGCGCTGGTGGCGCTCGCGGCGGCGGCGCCGACCATGGCGTTCGCGGCCACCATCGAGCACGACAGCTACTTCGCGCTGCTGTTCCGCTTCGTCCTGATCCCCTCGACCCTGTTCGCCGGGGTGTTCTTCCCGGTCGAGCAGCTTCCCCTCGCCGTCCGGCCGCTGGCCTACCTGTCGCCGCTGTGGCACGGGGTCGAGCTCGACCGGGCCGCCACTTTGGGCACCGCTCCCCCGTGGCCGATCGCCGCGCACCTGGCCTACCTGGTGGTGTTCGCCGCGGCCGGCGCGGCCTGGGCCGTCCACGCCTTCCGCAAGCGACTTCAGGACTGACACATGGTGACCACGATGCTCGCCACCCGGATCTCCCCCCGCCGGGTGGGCGCGGTGATCAACCGCAACGTGGGGGCGCTGCGCTCGGGCCCGTCCTACTGGCTGGTGCTGGTGTCGGGCCTGCTGGAGCCGCTGCTGTACCTGCTGTCCATCGGCGTCGGGGTCGGCGCCCTGGTCGGCGACCTGCGGGTCGGCGGGCGCACCCTTGACTACGCCACGTTCGTCGCCCCGGCGATGCTGGCGGTGGCGGCGATGTCCGGCGCCCTGGCCGAGACCACCTACAACTTCTTCTTCAAGATGAAGTACCAGAAGACCTTCGACGCCATCTTGGCCACGCCGGTGCGGCCGTTCGAGATCGCGCTCGGCGAGCTAGGCTGGGCCATGTTCCGGGGTTCCCTCTACACGGGGGTCTTCGTGATCGTCATGGTCGTCCTCGGGCTGGCCGCGCCGCTGTGGGCGCTCGCGGCGTTCCCCGCCACGATGCTGGTCGGGCTGGCGTTCGGGTCCCTCGGCATGGCGGTGAGCACCCTGATGCGCGGCTGGCAGGACTTCGACCTGATGTCCACCGGCCAGTTCGCCCTGTTCCTGTTCTCCGGCACCTTCTCCCCGGTCGGCGACTACCCGGTGGCCCTGCAGGTGCTCATCCAGGCCACGCCGCTCTACCAGGCGGTCGAGCTGGTGCGGGGCCTGGCCATCGGCGACCCGGGCTGGGGCCTGCTCGGGCACGCCGCCTACCTTGTGGCGATGGTCGTCGGCGGCCTGCTGTTCGCCGCCCGGCGGCTGCAGCGGGTGCTGTGCGTGTGAGGTGCCGCACGTTGTGAGGGGCGGGCGGGCGGGGGTCAGCCGGGGAAGGGGGAGACCGCGACGACCGCCTCCACCGGGAGCGGGCCGTAGATGTGCGGGAACGCCTCGTCGGCGCCGGGCGGAACCTCGAAGATCACCGGGCAGTCCAGCAGGGCCTGGTCGACGGTCAGCACGGCCAGCGGCGCGGTGACCCCCGTGTAGTACCGTTCGGCCACCCCGCGTAACTGGTCCAGGTCGGCGCACGCGTGGATGTACCCCTCCTCCTCAAGGGTCCGCCCGAGCGTGGAAACGCGGTACTCACCGGCTTTTTCGGCGTCGGCCCAGTCGTCGGCCAGCGCGAGGTGAAGGATCGTCACCGGCCCAGCGTAGATCAACCCGCTGCCGGCGGCGCCGCCAGGGGAGCCCGCGCTCCCCGGCTGATTGGTTTCGCACGCCGCGTATGCTCCAACCTTCACCTTGATGCGATGGTCAACGCGACACGTGTGAGGTGGACCACACGCGCGTCGGAGAGCTGGCGATCACCGGTCCGGCGGCGACCGGGAACCCGGCGTGCCGCGCCCGCCCCCGCGGGAACACCCTTGAGGGCCGGGCGGCGGGCGCCTCAGGTGCCGGGCAGGGCGCGCAGGGCGCGCAGGGTCTGGGCGAGGAGCGTGCGGGCTTCGAGGGCGGCCCCGGGGCGGCCTTCGACCAGGTGCTCCATCCACAACCCGGCCAGCAGCACGCCGACCGTCCGGGCCGCCGGTCGCCCGCAGGGGTATCCCGTGCGGCGGAGCGTTTCGGCGACGACGGTGTCGCATCCGTCGGTCCAGTCGCGGGCGAGCGCCTGGAGCGCCGGGTCTCGGCCGGCCTGCAGGTACAGCTCCCACAGGCCGAGCCGGCGCAGCCGGTCGGCCTCGCCTGCCGGCCCGGCCCGGGGTCCCATCGCCAGCGACAGGGCGGTGGCCAGGTCCTCGGGGGTGGGGCGGCCGGTGAGGGTCTCGGCCCGGGCGCGCATGCCGTCCAGCTCGTCGGCGATCAGCAGGGCGAAGGCCTCGGCGACCAGCTGGTCGCGGGAGGTGAAGTAGTAGGTCGTCGCGGCCAGCGGGAGCCCGGCCCGCCGGGCGACCGCCCGGTGGGTGACGGCGGTGAAACCCCCCTGCTCCAGCAGGCCCACCGCGGCCGCCAGTAGCGCGGCGCGACGTCGCCGGCCGCGTTCCTGGGCCGGCCGGGCGGCGGCCGGGGGTTCGGGGGTGATCGCCGAGCCCGTGGTGTCCTCGGCCTGTGAGGCGGCCCTCGGGGCGGTCAATGCGCGCCCGCCAGGTTGAGCAGCACGACACCGCCGATGATCAGCAGGATCCCGGCGACCTTGGCCAGGCTCATGGCCTCTCCGAGGAACACCGCTCCGATCACGGCGATGGCCGCGGTGCCGGCGCCCGCCCACACCGCGTAGGCGACGCCGACCTCCATCTGGAGCTTCAGGGCGCGCGCCAGCAGGACGAACGAGGCCAGGTAGCCGATCGCCACCACCACCGTCCAGCCCTTGTTGGCGAAGCCGTCACTCAGCTTGAGCGCCGAGGTGGCGAGCACCTCCGAAGCGATCGCCCCGGCAAGCAGCAACCACGGCATGAACCGGCCCCCCTCGTCATGACCGGCGCAACGGACCGGTACATGCGTACCACTTTAGCCGGTGGGGCGCCCCACCAGAGGGCGAAGGCCGGATGGGGCGGCGACCGTCCCGGGAACGCCGATCGGTCCCCTCGCGGGCGTGGTGAGATCGCTTGCGTGGGTATCGAATACGTGTTCCACTGTTGGTCATGCGTTTCGACGCCCTTCCCCTTGTCGAGAACACCCTTGCGGCGCGCCCCAAGATCGAGCGGCGGGCGGTTCGCCGGACCTCCGGTGACACGACCTTCTACGAGGTGCGGGCGCGCACGATCATCGACCAGGTGCCGGCGGCCATCGGGCTCGACCTGTCCTTCGCGGTCAGCCCCTACCGGGGATGCGCCCACGCCTGCCTCTACTGCGCGGCCCGCAGCTCCCACCGCTACCTCGGGCTGGACGGCGAGCGCGACTTCGGCTCGGCGATCGTGGTCAAGACCGACGCGGCCCGGCGGCTGCGGGCCGAGCTGGCCTCGCCGCGCTGGGCGGGCGAGGTGGTGGGCATCGGGCTGAGCGGTGACTGCTACCAGGACGCCGAGCGGGTCTACCGGCTGATGCCCGGCATCGTCGCCGCGCTGAGGGACGCCGGCAACCCCTTCCGGGTGATGACCAAGAGCACGCTGATCCTGCGTGACGCCGAGCTGCTCGCGGAGGCGGCCGAGGTGGCCGAGGTGGAGGCGCGGGTGTCGGTCGGCTTCGTCGACGACCGGCTGCGCCGCGCGGTGGAGCCGGGGGCGCCGAGCGCGCAGAAGCGCCTGGAGCTGGTCGCCGAGCTGGGCGAGCGCGGGGTGCCGTGCGGGGTCCTGATGGGGCCCGTCCTGCCGTGCCTGACCGACTCGGAGGACCAGCTGCGGGCGGTGGTGCGGCGCGTCGCCGAGGCCGGCGCGGTGAGCCTCACGCCGATGGTGCTGCAACTGCCCGCGGGGGCCCGCGAGTGGTACATGCGGTGGCTGGCCGAGGAGCATCCCCGCCTGGTGCCGCGCTACCAGGAGCTGTACGGGCGTGAGCCGCGGGCCGCCGAGGACTACCGGCGGCGGGTGGCCGGGCGGGTGGCCGGGCTGGCCCGGCTGTACGGCATCGGGGCGCGGCGCGAGCCGTGGCGGCCCCGGCGTTCCGCCGACCGTCAGCTGGCCCTGCTGTGAGGACCAGCTCGACCTTGGCGGTGCGGCCGGTGCTTGGGGAGGCCGGCACCAGGCGGCGATCAGGAGTCCCGAGGCGCCGCCCAGGCCCATCCGGGCACCGAGCCGCGGTTCATGTCGCAGGGCCGCTGCTGCTGAAGGAGCCCTTGCGTCTCGACCGGCCCGACGGCGCGTACTCGCCCGTGGAGGTGGCCGCCCGGCCGGGGGCTCGGGTCCCGCCGTCTAGGCCCTCCACGCGGGCCGGCCTGACGTCCCTGGGGGGCGTCAGGCGTCCAGGGCGCTGCCCTTCTTCCACTGCTTGAACGGGAGCTGCCAGTAGCCCCAGCCGTTGTTCCACTCCAGCGCCCGGTTCGTGCCGACGATCTTGACGATGTCGCCGCGGTGGAAGTTGTCGTAGAACCACTTTGCCTGGTCGGGGCGGGCGTTGACGCAGCCGTGGCTGACGTTGGCGCGGCCCTGGGAGCCGACCGACCACGGGGCGCTGTGGACGTACTCGCCGCTGTTGGAGATGCGCACGGCGTGGTCGACGATCTCCTTGTAGTAGCCGGGGTCGCCTTCCTTCTTCCCGGGGGAGATCATGGTGACCGGGTTGCCCCGTTCCATGGTCAGGTGGATGCCGTTGGTGGTGGTGTACTCGCGGGTGGTGGCCTTGCCGGCGCTGATCGGCATCTTCTGGACGACCTTGCCGTCCTTGCGGACGACCATCGTGTGGCTGCGGGTGTCGACGCTGCTGATCCAGGCCGCGCCGATCTTCATCGTGGTGGCGTAGTTCTTGACGCCGTAGGTGTCCTTGCCGGCGCGCACGCCCTCCAGGCGGGCGGCGAAGCGCACCTTCTGGTGGGCGGGCCAGTACTTGGCGGGCCGGTAGATGACCAGCGAGTCGTCGATCCACCGCCAGGCGCCGGTGACCGGCTTCTCGGCGGTGACCTCCAGCGACTCCTCCACGGCCTTCTTGTCGCCGACCGGCCTGCTGAACCTCACCATGATCGGCATGCCGACGCCGACGGTCTCGCCCTTGACGTTCGGCGTGATGTCGGTGATCCGCAGCTCCTGGGCGGGCTTGAGCGTGGTGAAGGTGCTGGTCGCCTCGGCCGGGCCGCCTGGGCCGGTGGCCTTGGCCGAGACGGTGTAGCTGCTGGAGGGCTTCAGCGGGCCCTTGGAGACCCACTTGGTGTGCCCGGCGTCGAACTCGCCCTTGAGGGTCTTGCCGTCGGCCTGGACGGTGACCTCCTCCAGCTCCCCGTTGCCGGCGGTGACCACGACGCTCTTGTCGGGACGGACCTTGCCGGCGCCCTTCGCCGGGCTGATCTTGATCAGGGGGGCGGGCGTCGCCGGGGCGCTCGTGCCGCCCCCGCCGGGGCCCGACGAGGATGGCCCGCCGCCACTGGAGCACGACACCATCAGCAGGCCGGCGGTGACCACGGCCAGCCCGGCGATCGGTGTCCTCAGACGATGACGAAAGTCCCGCACAGACCTCTCCCCCACGGCGGCAAAGTGCAATGAAAAAACCCTAATAGGGATTGCCAGTCGAACGCACATCTTTTGGGCGAGTTAGATCACATTTCGGTCACCTTGAACTGGCAATGCGGACCAGGAAAGCCACCCGAGGCCGTCAAGAAGATCCAATGAGATTGTCAGGGTATGGGCCGGTCAAAGGGCCTGCGGATGCGCACGCCGAGAGGGTTCGCCGCGAAACGGCCCGATCATGCGAACCGGCCGGCGGCCGTCACGGAACCGTCACCGGCCCGATGCGGGAGGGGTCAGCCCTGGCCGAGCCGGTGGGTGAGGCTGGTGTGCCGGCGCCCCGCTCCGCGCGTCCGTACGGCCTGTGCCAGCGCGCGGCGGGAGCCGACGAGCACCACGAGTTTCTTGGCGCGGGTGACCGCGGTGTAGAGCAGATTGCGCTGCAACATCATCCAGGCGCTGGTCGCCAGCGGGATCACCACCGCGGGATATTCGCTGCCCTGCGAACGATGGATGGACACCGCGTAGGCGTGCGCCAGCTCGTCCAGTTCGTCGAAGGCGTATTCGACGCTCTCGTCCTCGTCGGTGAGGACGGTGAGTTTGCTTTCCTCCGGGCGCAGATCGGTGACCACGCCGACGGTGCCGTTGAACACCCCGGCGACGCCCTTGTCGTAGTTGTTCCGCAGCTGGGTGACCTTGTCGCCGATCCTGAACACCCGGCCGCCGTAGCGCCGTTCGGGCATGCCCTCGCGGGAGGGCGTCAGCGCCTCCTGCAGGGCGTTGTTGAGGTTTCCCGCGCCGGCCGCGCCGCGGTGCATCGGGGCGAGCACCTGCACGTCACGGCGGGGGTTGAGGCCGAACTTGCGCGGGATGCGCCGTGCCACCACATCGACGGTGAGCGCGGCGATCTCCTCGGGCTCCTCGCAGGGGAACAGGAAGAAGTCGCCCATGCCTTCGAGCGCCGGATGCAGCCCGGTGTTGATGCGGTGGGCGTTGACCACCACCCCCGACCGCTGGGCCTGGCGGAAGATCTGCGTGAGCCGCACCCGGGGCACGACGTCGGCGGCGAGCAGGTCGCGCAGCACCTCGCCGGCGCCGACCGAGGGCAGCTGGTCGACGTCGCCCACGAACAGCAGGTGGGCTCCGGCCGCGACCGCCTTGACCAGCTTGTTGGCCAGCAGCAGGTCGAGCATGGACGCCTCGTCGACCACCAGCAGGTCGGCGTCCAGCGGGTTGTCACGATCGAAGGTGGCCTCGCCGCCCGGGCGCAGCTGCAGCAGCCGGTGGACGGTGGTGGCCTCATGGCCGGTCAGCTCGGCGAGCCGCTTGGCGGCCCTGCCGGTGGGGGCGGTCAGGATGACCTTGGCCTTCTTGGCGCGGGCCAGGGTGACGATGGAGCGCACGGTGAAGCTCTTGCCGCAGCCGGGGCCGCCGGTCAGCACGGCCACCTTGGAGGTGAGCGCCAGCCGCACCGCCTCGGACTGCTCGGGGGCCAGGTCGGCGCCGGTGCGGGTGCGCAGCCAGGCCAGCGCGGCCGGCCAGTCGACCCCGCCGAAGGCCGCCAGCCGGTCGTGGCCGGAGTCCAGCAGGCGCCGCAGGCCGCCCGCCAGCGACAGCTCGGCGCGGTGGAAGGGCGGGGACCGCGACCTGCTGTCCCTGATGGTCTGACGGGAGCCGCAGTGCCCCGGCTCGCGATCGCCCCCGAGGTCCCCCAGGACCTCGACGCGC
>NZ_JBEZFH010000098.1:0-25410 GCF_040649355.1 Sphaerisporangium sp. NPDC049002
CCGCGGGCCTGGACCGGGGCGCCTCGCAACGCCTGTTCAACCACATCGAGAAGGCCCGCACCCGGGGCGTGTATGCGACTCGGTCACTTCAGGACTGACCCGGGTGTCCCTGGACGAGTCGACTCCGGTGGGCAACGGGGTCCTCACGTGTGACAACCTTGATCAGGCCGTCGACCGTGCGGGCCTGCCCGGCAGTCACGAGGACAAGGGATACGAGGCCACGGTCGCGGCGATCGAGACAGCGATGGTCCTGCGTGACCTGAAGGGATGAGAACGTGCCGCGCCGATCCACCTGCCGCGCCCGCCGGACGGGCCGCCGTGCCTGACAGCGACATCCCGCCCCTGCCGGTCATCTGGCGTCCGCGCCGCGCCCGGGTGCTGGCGTACGGCTTCGCGACGGTGATGGTGGCCGGCTCGATCGTGCTCGCCGTGCTCCTCCCCCCGCCGTTCAAATTGCCCGACAAGATCGGCCTGGTGGTCTTCGGCTGCCTGGTCGCGTTCGTCCTGCACCTGCTCGGGCGGCTCCGCGTCGAGGCCGACGAGCGGGGGGTGACGATCGTCAACGCCGTGCGCGTCCATCGGTACGAATGGCCCGAAGTGCTCGGCGTGAACCTCCCCGAGGGGGAGCCCTGGCCCAAGCTCGACCTGGCGGACGGCTCCAGCGTCGGCGCGATGGGCATCCAGGGCACCGAGAAGGGCCGCTCGCAGAAGGCCGTGACCGAGCTGCGCGCGCTCATCCACCAGTACGGCGAGGCCCCCGACCGCCGCTAGGCCGGTGATCGCGAGGATCCGCCGTGGAATTCCGGACCACGGGGCCGCTGGAGGCGCGCGCCGGCGCGGCCGGTCGTACGCCGCGCGGCCGGCCTGACGACCGGCCGCGCGACCGGGGCGGCACGTCTCAGCCGGCCTCGGTGGGGGGATGGCGGCTCTTGCGCCGGGCCTCGGCCGCGGCCTGCTCGTCGAGCTGCCGGGCGAGGTCTTCGAGGTTGTCGGCGCCGAGCACGTTGCAGACGCCGAACCTCGCCGCGGTGGTGGACCACGGGTGACGCCGGTAGGCCACCCAGCCGCCGTAGAAGTCGAGGATCTCCCACGTCCTGCCGTGGCTCTGCTGGACCTGCGCCAGCGTCAGCCGGTTCACGGTCACCGGTCGCATGTCGCGCCTCCGGGGTGAAGGCGCGGTCGTCTCAGCTTCACGGAGGCCTTTACGGGGGCGCCGTGCGGCGCGTTGCGGGGGGCGGCGTGCGTGGGGACCACTAGGACAGCTTCCCTTCGTCGGAAACCCGAGTCAATATCGCGTTTACAGAGCGTGGTGCGCTCGTTAAACGTCATTCGGAGGAGAGGGCTCTCCGGATGACTCTCCGGCGAATTCTTCTTGCCGTCCAGCCTTTCTGTCATTTCGATTAGGTGTTACCGGGGGTATGGTGCCCCCTCCTCCGCGCGGTCCCGCGCGTCGAGGACTCGTCGCCTTTCACGCTCGCGGCGGCGGGCGGGCCTTCGCCGGGGGGCGCCGACGCCCGCGCGGTCGTGCCGCCGCTGGAATACGCCTTCGGCGGCCGTTCCCCAGGAACTGGATGAACGGCGATCTTCGCTCCTGAACGGCTAAACCATGAGAAGGATGTTTAATTCCACCACCCGGCGCGCCTTCCGCGCGGGAAAAACCTTCCTTACAGCGGGAGTTGAGCGAAGAATTCCCGCCTGCCCCCGGCGGGAATTCTTCGTACGCGCCGGAAAGGCTCGATCAGGTCAGGCGCTGAGCCGGACGGGTTCACCCGTGCGGCCGAGGACGCCCCGGCGGCGCAGCTCCGGCAGCACCCCCTCGCCGAACCAGTAGGCCTCCTCCAGGTGCGGGTAGCCGGACAGGACGAACTCCGTGATGCCCTGGTCGGCGTACTCGCCGATGAGGTCGGCGACCTCGGAATGGCTGCCGACGAGCGCCGTCCCCGCGCCGCCGCGCACCAGCCCGACGCCCGCCCACAGGCCCGGGTGGACCTCCAGGTCGTGGACGCTCCCGCCGTCGCGCCGGTAGCCCTCGTGCAGGGCGAGCATGCGCTTCTGCCCGACCGAGTCGCTCCGCCCGAGCGTCTGCTGCGCGGTGCGGACGTCGGCGGGGTCGATGGCGTCCAGCAGGCGGCCGGCCTCCGCCCACGCCTCCTCGGAGGTGTCACGGGTGATGACGTGCAGCCGGATGCCGAACCTCAGCGTCCGTCCCTGCTCGGCGGCGAGGCCGCGCACCCAGGCGACCTTCTCCGCCACCTGCGCGGGCGGCTCGCCCCAGGTGAGGTACGTCTGGACGTGCCGCGCCGCGACCGTGCCCGCCGCCGCCGACGAGCCGCCGAAGTACAGCTCGGGCACCGGGTCGGGCGTCTCGGCGACCGTGGCGCCCTCCACCTGGTAATGCGTGCCGGTGAAGTCGTACGGCGTGCCGCTCCACGCCCCGCGCACGATGGAGAGGAACTCGTCGGTGCGCGCGTACCGCTCGTCCTTCGACAGGTGGTCGCCGAACCGGCGCTGCTCGGTGCTCTCCCCTCCGGTGACGACGTTGAGCAGCAGGCGCCCGCCGGAGATCCGCTGGTAGGTCGCGGCCATCTGGGCGGCCAGCGTGGGGGAGACGAAGCCCGGCCGGAAGGCCACGAGGAACTTCAGCCGCGTGGTCTGCTGGGTGAGCGCGGCGGTGACCAGCCACGCGTCCTCGCACCAGGTGCCCGTCGGGGTGAGCACCGCCTCGAAGCCGAGTTGCTCGGCGGATCTCGCGATCTGGCCGAGGTAGTCGATGGTGGGCGGCCGGAAGGCGCTCGCGGTGGGATGGCCGTGCCCGCGCTGGAGCCCGTGGCCGCCGCCGACGATCGCGCGGCTGTCCCCGGAGGTGGGCAGGAACCAGTGGAACTTCAAATCTTCATCCCTCGAAGGCATGGCTCAGATGTCCTTTTTGACGATGTCGTTGAACCGGCGGTCGGCGAAGTCGGCGAAGACGATCTTCCCGGGGAGCAGCCCTTCGGCGGTGAAGGCGTCGGCCATCTCCTGCTCGGAGGCCACCAGGGCGTCGTCGATCGGCACGGGGGTGGTGGTCCGGTTGCCGGCGGCGGCCAGAGTGACCTCCACCGGCAGGCCCGTCTCCTTCGCCCACACCTTGGCCCACTCGGCCTGGTGGGAGTTGGCCCAGATCTTGGCGCGCTGCAGGCGGGTGAGGTAGTCGCGGATCGCCCCGGCCTTGGCCGGGTCGGCGAGCGCCGCCTGGCCGGCGACCTGGAAGTTGTAGCCGTTGACGTACCCGGTGCCGTCCACCAGCAGCCGGGCCTTGTTCTGCAGGCGGGCCTGGGAGGTGTACGGGTCCCAGATGGCCCAGGCGTCGATCTGCCCGGAGGTGAAGGCCGCCAGCGCGTCCGCGGGCTGCAGGTAGCTCACCGTGATGTCCTTGAAGGTGAGGTTCTCCTTCTTCAGCACCGCGAGCAGGTGGTAGTGCGCCGAGCTGCCCTTGGCGACCGCGATCCGCTTGCCCTTGAGCTGGGACGGGCCCGTGATGGCCGACCCGGAGGGGACGACGATGGCCGCGCCCGCGACGTTCTGCCTGTCGGCGGCCACGACGGCGATCTTCGAACGGGCGGCGGCGGCGAAGATCGGCGGTGTGTTGCCCACGGCGCCGAGGTCGACGCCTCCGGCGTTGACGGCCTCCAGCAGCGGGGGCCCGGAGGGGAACTGCGCCCAGGTGACCTTGTACGGCAGCTTGTCGAGCTCGCCGGCCGCGGCCAGGAGCACCTGCGATCCGGCCTTCTGGTCGCCGATCTTGAGGGTGACCTCGGAGGCGCCGGAGGCCGGGCCGGTGGAGGAGCCTCCCTCGGAGGTGCCCCCGCAGGCCGCGAGCACCGCGGCGAGGCCCAGCGTCCCGAGCAGCCGGGCGGCCTTGCCGATCATCGTGTCGCCTCCGGGGTGACTCCGGGCGTGGTGGTCATGGCTGTGCCTCCGGGATTTCGGGCCGTACTGGGGCGGGGCGTCCTTCCGGAGCCACGCCGAGGGCGGTGAGCAGGCGGGTGCGCAGGGAAAGCAGCTCGGGATGGTCGCGGTGGCGCGGGCGGGCGGCGGCGATGACGGCCTCGTGGGCGATGCGGCCCTCGTCCAGGACGAGCACGCGGTCGGCGAGGACCAGCGCCTCGTCTACGTCGTGGGTGACCAGCAGCACGGCCGGGCGGTGCGCGGCCCACAGCTGAAGCACGAGCTGGTGCACGGTGATGCGGGTGAGCGCGTCGAGCGCGCTGAACGGCTCGTCGAGCAGGAGCAGCTCGGGCTCCCTGACCAGAGCGCGGGCGAGGCTCGCGCGCTGCGCCTCGCCGCCTGACAGCGTCAGCGGCCAGGCGCCCGCCCGCTCGGTGAGGCCGACCTCCGCGAGGGCGCGGCGGGCGCGTTCCCCGGCGTCGGGAGAACTCAGGCCGAGGGCGATGTTGGCCTCCACCCGCTTCCAGGGCACCAGCCGGGGCTCCTGGAAGGCGACCGCGACCGAGGGGGTCACCTCCAGGCCGCCGTCGACGCCGGAGTCGAGCCCGGCGAGCGCGCGGAGCAGGGTCGACTTGCCCGAGCCGCTCCGCCCGAGCAGGGCGATGAACTCTCCGCCGTGGATGTCGAGGTCGAGCCCGTCGAGGACGGTGCGGTCGCCGAACCGCCGGGTCAGGCCCCGGACCCCGGCTACTCGGCCAGAAAGCCGCGCCGCCACGAGAGCGCCCTCCGTTCCAGCAGCCGTACGACGGCGTCGGTGAGCAGGCCGAGCGCGCTGTAGACGAGCAGCCCGACCACGATGACGTCCGTGCGGAGGAACTCACGGGCGTCGTTGATCATGTAGCCGAGCCCGGCGTCGGCGTTGACCTGCTCGGCCACGATGAGGGCGAGCCACGCCACGCCGAGGCTCTGCCGCAGCCCGACCAGGGTCTGGGGGAGCGCGCCGGGCAGCACGATGTGGCGGATCAGCGCCGCGCGGCCGAGCTTCAGGGTGCGCGCCAGCTCGGCGAGCTTGCCGTCCACCCCGCGGACGCCCGCGAACGTGTTGAGGTACAGAGGGAAGGAGACCGCGAGCGCCACCAGGGTGACCTTCGGGGTCTCGCCGATGCCGAACCACAGGATGAACAGCGGGATCAGCCCGAAGAACGGCAGGGCGCGGAGCATCTGCATGAGCGGGTCCACGGCGTTCTCGCCGGCCCGGCTGAGCCCGGCGACCAGGGCGAGGAGCACGCTGGCGAGCCCGCCGAGCACGAACCCGGCGGCGACCCGCTGGAGGGACACGGCGATGGCGGTGGGAAGCGTGCCGCTGGTGACCAGGTCGACGGTGGTGGCGGCGATCGTGGTGGGACCGGCGAGCAGGTCCTCCGACAGCAGGCCGGTGCCGCTGGCGATCTGCCAGATGACGACGACGGCGAGGGGACTGATCCACCGCCGCCAGGCCCTGGGGCGTCCCGCCGGCCGAGAGGGCCGCGGTCGTGGGGGGCGGTCGGGTGCCAGGGGCGGGACGGCGGGCCGGGTGGGCTCGCGTGCCGCCTGAACGTCCAGTGCGGGGGTGGGCATCGAGGGAACCTCGCAGGGGGGTTGTCGCGGTGCGGCGTCTTCCGCATAATTTACCCTATTACCTACCAAGTCAATAGGTTTTGTCCCGGACTTCGCACCGGGGCGCCCTTTGGCGACTTCGGCCACAGCCGTGTGACACCGGTGACGCGTAATCTGAGGGGGTGTTGCACAGGACACTCCGGGCGTCTGACATCGAAACCCCAGGCAGGCTCGCCGAGCTGCTCGACGCGCACGCCTACCTCGCCGACGAGGGGCTGGCGACGGCGTGCTTCCTCGCGCTGCGCATGGGCCGTCCGCTGTTCCTCGAGGGCGAGGCCGGCGTCGGCACGACCGAGCTGGCCAAGACGCTCGCGGCCGTCCTCGGCGCGCCGCTCATCCGCCTGCAGTGCTACGAGGGGCTCGACGCGGCCCAGGCCCTGTACGACTGGGACTTCGCCCGGCAGTTGCTGCACCTCAAGGCCGCCGAGGCGACGGGCGCCACCGGCGCCACCGACGCCGTGCGCCTGGAGGGCGAGCTGTACGACCGGCGCTTCCTGATCGCCCGCCCGCTGCTCAAGGCACTGGAGACCCAGCCGAGCGTGCTGCTGGTCGACGAGATCGACCGGGCCGACGACGAGTTCGAGGCGTTCCTGCTGGAGGTGCTGTCGGACTTCACGATCTCCATCCCCGAGCTCGGCACCATCAGCGCGAAGACGCCCCCGGTCGTGATCGTCACCTCCAACCGCACCCGCGACGTGCACGACGCGCTCAAGCGCCGGTGCCTCTACCACTGGCTGGAGCACCCGGCGTTCGAGCGCGAGGTCGCCATCCTGCTCCGGCGCCTCCCCGAGTGCACCGAGACCCTCGCGGGCCAGGTCGCGCGCGCCGCCGAGGGACTGCGCGGCGCCGGCCTCGTGAAGCCGCCGGGCGTCGCCGAGACCCTCGACTGGACCGAGGCGCTGATCACGCTCGGCGCGCGCGACCTCGACCCCGGCCTCGCCGCGGTCACCCTCGGCGCGGTGCTGAAGTACCGCGAGGACCAGGAGGCCGTGCTCAAGAACGGGCTTCTCCGCCATGGATGACCCGGCGCCCCCCATCGGGAAGCCCGCTTCGGACGGCCCCGCCGCGACCGGAGCGGCGGGCACGGCCGCCCCGGACGGCCTCACCGCGACGCTGACCGGCTTCGCCCGTACACTGCGGGCGGCCGGGGTCGCCGCCGACCACGAGCGGACCCAGAACCTCCTGCGGGCGGCCGGTCACCTCGACGTCACCGATCGCGACGCGGTCTACTGGGCCGGCCGGCTCACCCTGTGCGCGGGCCCCGACGACCTTCCCCGCTACGACCGGTGCTTCGCGGCCTACTTCGGCGGCGAGCGGCCCCGCCCCGCCCGTACCGCGCCGCCCGTGGTGACCGTCACCCGGCACACGGTCTCCCTCGACGGCGCGGGGCCGGACGACGGCGGGGACGAGGAGGCCCTGCCCGCGACCGCGAGCCGCACCGAGGTGCTCAGGCGGCGGGACATCGCCCGCATGACCGCCGCCGAACTGGCCGAGGTCCACCGCCTGCTCGCGATCCTGCGCACGCGCCGGGAGCGGCGCCGCTCCCGGCGGTTCGCCCCGGCGCACCGCGGCCGTCTCGACCCCCGCCGGACGATCAGGGAGACCCTGCGCCGGGGCGGCGAGACGGCCCGCCTGCGCCGCAGGACCCACCGGGTACGGCCGCGCCGCGTCGTGCTGCTGGTCGACGTCAGCGGGTCGATGGCGCCCTACGCCGACACGGTGCTGCGGTTCGCCCACGCGCTGGTGCGGTGCGAGCCGCGCGCCACCGAGGTGTTCAGCGCGGGCACCCGGCTCACGCGGATCACCGCCGAGCTGCGCCACCGCGATCCGGGCACGGCGATGCGCGAGGTGTCGGCGGCCATCCCCGACTGGAGCGGGGGCACCCGGCTCGGCGAGGAGCTGAAGGAGTTCCTCGACCGGGGGTCCCGCGCGCGGGGGGCCGTCGTCGTGATCGCCTCCGACGGGTGGGAGCGGGGCGACCCCTCCCTGCTCGGCCTGCAGATGGCCCGCCTGTCGCGGCTCGCCCACCGGGTGATCTGGGTCAATCCCCACAAGGGCCATGAGGGCTACCAGCCCCTGACCGGCGGGATGCGCGCGGCCCTGCCGTACGTTGGAGCCTTCGTCGCCGGGCACAGCCTGGCCGCCTTCGAGGAGCTCGCTGAAAGGCTGTCTCATGCGTGATGTGTTGTCGCAGATCGTGCGGTGGTGGGCCGCGGGGGAGCGGTTCGGCCTCGCCACGGTGGTCGGCACCTTCCACAGCGCGCCGAGGCCGCCAGGCGCGTCCATGGCCGTGTGCGGCGACGAGGCCGTCGGCAGCGTCTCGGGCGGCTGCGTGGAGGGCGCGGTGTACGACCTGGCGCAGCAGGTCGTCAAAGACGACCGGGCGGTGCTGCGGAGGTACGGGGTGAGCGACGACGACGCGTTCTCGGTCGGCCTGACCTGCGGGGGCATCATCGACATCCTCGTCGAGCCGGTGTCCAGGGACACCTACCCCGAGCTCGGGGACATCGCCGACTCGGTGCGGCGGCACGAGCCGGTGGCCGTCGCGACGATCCTGTCAGGGCCGGGACGCGCCGGCGCCCGCAGGGTCATGTGGGCCGGCCGCGCGTCGGGCTCGCTCGGACCCCCAAGGCTCGACGCCGCCGTGGACGACGACGCGCGCGGCATGCTCGCGCAGGGCCTGACCGGGGTGCGCCGCTACGGCCCCGAGGGCGAGCGGCGGCTCGACGACCTCTCGGTCTTCGTCCAGTCCTTCGCCCCGCCGCCGCGCATGCTGGTCTTCGGGGCCATCGACTTCGCCGCGGCGGTCGCGCGGGTCGGCAAGTTCCTCGGCTACCACGTCGTGGTGTGCGACGCCCGCCCGGTCTTCGCGACGGCCAAGCGCTTCCCCGACGCCGACGAGGTGGTGGTGAAGTGGCCGCACGACTACCTGTCGGCCGCCCACGTCGACGAGCGCACGGTCATCTGCGTGCTCACCCACGACCCGAAGTTCGACGTGCCCCTGCTGGAGGTCGCCCTGCGCACCAGGGCGGGGTACGTCGGGGCGATGGGGTCGCGCCGCACCCACGAGGACCGGCTCGCCCGGCTGCGCGAGGCGGGCCTGGGCCAGGAGGAGCTGGCGCGGCTGCGCTCGCCGATCGGCCTCGACCTCGGCGCGCGCACGCCCGAGGAGACCGCGGTGTCGATCGCGGCCGAGCTGATCCAGCTCCGCTGGGGCGGGTCGGGCAGGGCGCTGACCGAGACCAGGGGCCGCATCCACGGAGTGGCCGGCCGCGACGACGCGGACGGGCCGGGGGAGGAGCAGAGGGGAGGGGGCCTGTGAACACGCCGGCCGGATCGGCGTGCGCGGGGCTGCTGCTCGCCGCGGGGCAGGGCGCCCGGCTCGGCACCCCGAAGGCGGCTCTGGAGTTCCGGGGCGAGCGGCTGGTCGACAGGGGGGCGCGCCTGCTGGACGAGGGCGGATGCCATCCGGTGGTCGTGGTCCTCGGAGCCGTCACGGTGCAGGTCCGTGCCGCGGTGGCCGTGCGCAACCCCGACTGGGCGACGGGCATGGGCTCGTCCCTGCGCGTCGGGCTGGACGCGCTGCCGCTCTCGGCCGAGGCCGTCGTGATCGCCCTGGTGGACCAGCCGCTCATCGGGGCCGAGGCCGTACGCCGCCTGATCGAGGCCAGGCGGGGCGGCGCGCAGGTGGCCGCCGCCTCGTACGGCGGCGCGATGCGCAACCCCGTGCTGATCGGCAGGGAGCACTTCGGCGAGGTGGGCAGGCTCGCGGTCGGGGACGTCGGGGCCCGTCCCTTCCTGCGGGCGCACCCGGGCCTGATCACGCTCGTCCCCTGCGACGACGTGGGCGATCCGGCCGACATCGACACCAGGGACGACCTCGCCCGGCTCTCCGGGGACCGGGCGCCGTCCCCGCGCGGCCAGGCCGCGGACGCGGGGGACGGGCCACCTGGGGTTGGCCCCGGCGGGGCGACTCGATAGCCTGACCGTGCACTTACCGGAACATCATTCGGTTTGCCTTGGACGGAAAGGACGCGGGATGCGCATCGGCATGGCCCTGAACTACGCCGGAGGCTTCAAGGAGACCGTGGCGGAGCTGGCCGACTACGAGAGCGCCGGGCTCGACATCGTCTTCGTCGCCGAGGCCTACAGCTTCGACGCCGTGAGCCAGATGGGCTACATCGCGGCCAAGACCGAGCGGCTGCAGATCGCCTCGGGCATCCTGCCGATCTACTCGCGCACGCCCACGCTGCTCGCCATGACGGCCGCGGGCATGGACTACGTCTCCGACGGCCGTTTCGTGCTCGGCATCGGCGCGTCCGGCCCGCAGGTCATCGAGGGCTTCCACGGCGTGCCGTACACCGCCCCGCTGGGCCGCACCCGCGAGGTGATCGAGATCTGCCGCAAGGTGTGGCGGCGCGAGCGGCTGACCCACCAGGGCAGGCACTACACGCTGCCGCTGCCCCCCGAGCAGGGCACGGGCCTCGGCAAGCCGCTCAAGCTGATCAACCACCCCGTGCGCCCGCGCGTCCCGATCGTGGTCGCGGCCATCGGCCCGAAGAACGTCGAGCTGACCGCCGAGCTGGCCGAGGGCTGGGAGCCGATCTTCTACGTGCCCGAGAAGGCCGCCGACGTGTGGGGCGCCTCCCTGGCGGCCGGCAAGGCCAAGCGTGCCGAGGAGCTCGGGGAGCTGGACGTCATCGCGCAGGCCACCCTGGCGATCGGCGACGACGTCTCCGGCTACCTGGAGTTCGGCAGGCCGATGGCGGCCCTGTACATCGGCGGCATGGGAGCCAAGGGCAGGAACTTCTACAACGACCTCGCCCGGCGCTACGGCTACGAGAAGGAGGCCGAGCAGATCCAGGACCTCTACCTCGAAGGCAAGAAGGACGAGGCCGCGGCGCTCGTGCCCATGGAGCTGCTGGAGAACATGTCGCTGATCGGCTCCGAGGGCTTCGTCCGCGACCGGCTGGCGGCCCTGAAGGAGTCCGGGGTCACGACGATCAACGTCAACCCGGTCGCCGGCACCCACGAGGAGCGCCTCAAGCTCATCGAGAAGATCAAGGACCTGGCCGCCTGATCGGCGGGAGCCTCACGGGGCCTCAGGGGGCTCAGGGGCCTCAAGGGGCTCAGAGGGCTCAGGGGGCGAGGCAGGCGGTGAAGACGGCCGTCAGCCGTTCCTCCAGGTAGGCGGGGTCGGCGCCGCGCAGCGAGTCGGCCCCGAGTACGCGGCGGAGCGACCCTCCGCCGAGGATGACCGACGCGGCCAGCAGCGCGCGCTCCTCGGCCCCCGGCCCGGTCAGCCGCCGGGCGAGCGGCCCGGCGATCGCCGACTCCACCCGGGCGCGCAAAACGGCCTTGATCTCCGGGCTGGTGCCCGCGCGGTCGATGACGCGCGCGATCGGGTCGGAGGCGCCCGCGCTCAGCCGGTGGGCCATGTGGGCCGCCAGCCGGTGCGGCAGCCGGTCCAGGTCCCCCTCGATGACGGACTCCATCGCCGACTCGCCGGCGAGGACCTCGGCGAACAGCCGGGCCTTGGACCCGAAGTAGCGGTTGATCAGGGCTACGTTGGCCCCCGCCGCCGCCGCGATCATGCGTACGGTCACGTGGTCGTAGCCGTTCTCGGCGAACAGGTGCCGGGCGGCGACGAGGATCCGGCGCGTTGTGGCCTCACGGTCACGTACCTGTGCCAAAGCAACCATCTATACCCCCTTTTCGCCCTATATGACGCAGTGTAGTTGTTTGACAGGTAAACAAGCGCCTACTACAACCCGTTGGTAAAGACATCGATTTCTGGGGGACTGTGGTGGTAGTTCAGGAGGACGCCCTAGCGGGCGCGCACGGTGGTTCCGGGGCGCGCCGGACCTACACCCACCGCGAGATCATGGAGATCATGTCGGGGCTGATGCTCGCCCTGCTGACCTCGATGATCTCCACGTCCGTGGTCGCCACCGCGCTCCCGACGATCGTCGGCGAGTTCGGCGCGCAGGACCAGCTCTCCTGGGTGGCCAGCGCCACGCTGCTGACGATGACCGCCTCCACCCCACTGTGGGGCAAGCTCTCCGACCTGTTCGGGCGCAAGCGCATGTTCCAGGTCGCCCTCGGGCTGTTCGTCGCCGCCTCCGTGATCGCCGGGCTCTCGCAGAACATGGGCACGCTCATCGCCGCACGCGCGGTGCAGGGCCTCGGCACCGGCGGCCTGGCCGCGCTGACGCAGGTCATCCTCGGCGACGTGGTGGAGCCGAGGGAGCGGGGCCGCTACTCGGGCTACATCGGCGCGGTGTTCGGCGTCTCCACCGTCGGAGGGCCCCTGCTGGGCGGCTTCCTCGTGGACACCTCCTGGCTCGGCTGGCGCTGGTGCTTCTACGTCTGCGTCCCGCTGGCGATGGTCGCGTTCGTCGTGATCCAGCGGGTGCTCAGGTTCGACCACGACCCGCGCGACGCCCGGATCGACTGGTGGGGGGCGCTCACGATCACCGGCGGGGCCTCCGCCCTGATGCTGATGCTCTCCTTCGGCGGCCACGAGTTCGCGTGGAACTCGGCCTGGGCCTACGGGCTGGGCGGCGCCTCCGCGGTCCTGTTCGGCCTCGCGGTGCTCGCCGAGCGGCGGGCCGCCGACCCGATCATCCCGCCGCGCCTGTTCCGCGACCGCACGTTCGTGCTCGCCGGCTCGGCGTCCCTGCTGGTGGGCGTCTCGATGTTCGGGGTGATGATCTACCTGCCCCAGTACCTGCAGATCGTCAAGGGCATGAGCCCCACCATGTCCGGCATCATGACCACCCCGCTGGTCGTGAGCCTGCTCGTCGCCTCGATCGGCTCCGGGAGGGTCGTCACCCGCACGGGCAGGTGGAAGATCTTCCCGGCCGCCGGCCTGCTCCTGGTCGCGGCCGGCACGGCGCTGCTCTCGCTGCTGCACACCGGCTCCAGCGACTGGATCGTCGGCGCCGACATCGCCGTCCTCGGCGTCGGGCTCGGCCTCAGCATGCAGGTGCTGATCCTCGCCGCGCAGAACGCCTCCCAGCCGAGGGACATGGCCGTGACGACGTCCGGCATCTCCTTCTTCCGCAACCTCGGCGGCTCGGTCGGGGTCGCGGCCCTCGGCGCCGTCCTCACCAACCGGGTCAGGGACGAGATCACCGGCATGCTCGCCGCGAGCGGCGTCCAGGTGCCGCCGGGCGGCGGTCTCAGCCTCGGCACCCCCGAGGCCATCGGCCACCTCCCTCCGGCGCTCCAGCACATCGTGATCGAGGCCTTCACCCGGGCCATGCAGTCGGTGTTCCTCGCGTGCCTCCCCGCGGCCGTGCTGGGCTTCCTCGCCGTGCTGTTCCTGCGCGAGCTGCCGCTGCGGTCGGCCAGGAACGCCGAGGCCAAGCCCGAGTGACCCCTCGTGCCCGGCTTGGGGCCCCGCCGGACGGGGGAGGTCAGGCCGTACAGTCTGGGACATGTCCGTCATTCATGAATCGCGGCGTGCCCGGCTCGCCGCACTGCTGGCCGAGCACGACGTGGACGCGCTGCTGGTCACCCGGGGCGTCAACGTGCGGTACCTGACGGGGCTGGTCAGCTCGAACGCCGCCGTGCTGGTGCGGGACGACGCGTCCGCGGTGCTGGCCACCGACTCCCGCTACATCGAGACCGCGCGCCGCGTCTGCGCCGGGGTCGAGGTCGTCGAGGATCGCGACGTCGTCGGCGGCCTGGTGAAGATGGCGGAGCGGCCGGGCATCGAGGCGCACGACATGTCCGTGGCCACCTACAGGAGCCTCGACCGCGAGCCGGCGGCGGTCGGCAGGCTCGTGGAGCTGCTGCGGGTGGTCAAGGACGAGCCCGAGATCGATGCGCTGCGCACCGCCTGCGACCTGACCGACCGGGCCTTCGCCGACGTGCTCGGCACGATCGCGCCTGGCATGACCGAGAAGCGGGTCGCCCGCGCGCTGGAGGCCCGCATGGCCGAGCTCGGCGCCGACGGTCCGGCCTTCGACACGATCGTGGCGAGCGGGCCGAACGGCGCGATCCCCCACCACTCGCCCTCGGACAGGCCCATCGAGCGCGGAGACCTCGTCACCATGGACTTCGGCGCGCTGTATCAGGGGTACCACGCGGACATGACCAGGACGGTCGCCGTGGGCGCCGTCTCGGGGTGGCAGCGTGAGGTGTACGACCTGGTCCGCGAGGCGCAGCGCGCCGGGCGGCACGCGCTCGCGCCCGGGGCCGGCCTGGGCGAGGTGGACGCCGCCGCGCGCCGGGTGATCGAGGACGCCGGATACGGTGAGCACTTCGGTCACGGCCTCGGTCACGGCGTCGGCCTGGAGATCCACGAGGACCCGTTCCTGCGTCCTGCCGGTGCCGGTAGACTTGAGGATCGGGTTCCGATCACCGTCGAGCCCGGCGTCTACCTGCCAGGCAGGGGCGGCGTCCGGATCGAGGACACTCTCGTGACGCGCGCCGACGGTCCGGAACTCCTCACCCGCACGACGAAGGAGCTGCTGATCCTGTGACCACAGGACGGCGGCCGAGCGAGCGCGACCATGACGACGCAGGAGAGAACGAGTGGCGACGACCAACGACCTAAAGAACGGCCTGGTGCTCAAGCTCGACGGTGGTGAGCTGTGGAGCGTTGTCGACTTCCAGCACGTCAAGCCGGGCAAGGGCGGCGCCTTCGTCCGCACCAAGCTCAAGAACGTGCTTTCGGGCAAGGTGGTCGACAAGACCTTCAACGCCGGGGTGAAGGTCGAGGTGGCCAACGTCGACAAGCGCGAGATGCAGTATTCGTACATGGACGGCGACGACTTCGTCTTCATGGACACCGAGACCTTCGACATGCTCAACGTCTCGCGGCCCACCGTCGGCGACGCGGCCAACTACCTGCTGGAGAACACCCTGGCGACCGTCGCGGTCAACGAGGGCAACGTCCTTTACATCGAGCTCCCCGCGGCCGTCGAGCTGACGGTCGCCCAGACCGAGCCCGGCCTGCAGGGCGACCGTTCCACCGGCGGCACCAAGCCGGCCACGCTGGAGACCGGCGCCGAGATCAAGGTGCCGCTGTTCATCACGACGGGCGAAAGGGTGAAGGTCGACACTCGCACCGGCGAGTACCTCGGCCGGGCCTGAGGTGTCGGCCCGGGGAAAGGCGCGCAGGCGCGCACTCGACATCCTCTTCGAGGCGGAACTGCGGAGCGAGCCCCCGGCGAACGTGCTCGCCGAGCGCGTCGAGCGGGCGGAGCCGCCGGTCAACGAGTACACCGCGACGCTGGTCGAGGGTGTCAACCGCCACCGGTCGCGCATCGACGAGCTGATCTCGACCTACGCCGAGGGCTGGACCCTCGACCGCATGCCCGCCGTCGACCGCAACCTTCTGCGCGCCGGCACGTACGAGCTGCTGTGGGTGCCCGACATCCCGGAGGCGGTGGTCATCAGCGAGTGGGTCCATCTGGCCTCGGAGCTGTCCACCGACGAGTCGCCGCAGTTCGTCAACGGGCTGCTGGCCCGCTTCAAGCAGCTCAAGCCGTCCCTCGCCCTCTGAGCCGGCTCCGGCCGTGGCTCGGAGGGCGCCCGGCCCACGGCGTAGGCTGGGGCGGACCGACATGCTTCAAGGAGGCGAGCTGAAGTTGCGCACCGAAGGCGCCACACGCCAGGCGGCCACTTCCCCGGCGGTGCGCACCGCCGTGGTCTGGGAAGCGCTTCGCGCCGTGCTGGCCGAGCGGGCGGGCGCCTGCGGGCGTGAGCGGCTCGACATCGTGGACGCCGGAGGCGGCACCGGCGGGTTCGCCGTGCCGCTCGCCGAGCTGGGCCACGCGGTCACCGTGGTCGATCCCAGCCCCGACTCGCTGGCGGGCCTGGAGCGGCGGGCCGCCGAGGCGGGGGTGGCCGTCAAGGGCATCCAGGGCGACGCGGCCGACCTGCGCGACCTGCTGGAGCCGGGCAGCGCCGACCTCGTGCTGTGCCACAGCGTCCTTGAGTACGTCGAGGATCCCCAGAGCGCGCTGTCGGCCGTCGCGGGCCTGCTCAGGCGGGGCGGGGTCGTCAGCGTGCTCGCGGCCAACCCGGTCGCCACGGCGATCCACCGCTCGCTCTCCGGCCACTTCGACGAGGCCAGGCAGGCGCTGGCCGACCCCTCCGGCAGGTGGGGAGACCAGGACCCGACGCCCCGCCGGTTCAGCGGCGAAGCGCTCGCCGGTCTGCTCTCGGCCGCCGGGTTCACCCCCGGGGAGGCCAGGGGCGTGCGCGTCTTCGCCGACCTGGTGCCCGGCCGCCTGCTCGACGGGGAGCCGGGGGCCGCCCAGGCGCTGATCGCGCTGGAGCAGGCCGCCGCCGCCCATCCCGTGCTCCGCGACATCGCCACCCAGCTCCACGTCCTCGGCCACCGATGAGCGCCACGGCCGGACGCCGCCGGCGCAGGCCCCTGATGGAACGCCTGTTCGGTTAGGATTGCCCTGTGTCGCGCAAGCAGGTTCTGCGGTCGGAGCCAGGGCAGGGCCCTGGCCCTGGCCGGGCGCCGCTGGCCGACGACACCGGGTGCCCGATCCTCCACGTCGACATGGACGCCTTCTTCGCGAGCGTCGAGCTGCTCGACCGTCCCGAGCTGAAGGGCACCCCGGTGATCATCGGGGCCGCCGGCGCTCGCGGGGTCGTGCTCAGCGCCACCTACGAGGCCCGCGCGTACGGGGTGCACTCGGCGATGCCGATGACGCGCGCCCGCCGGCTCTGCCCGCAGGCCGTGATCATCCCGCCCAGCCACGGGAAGTACTCCGCGGTCTCCAAGGGCGTGATGGAGATCTTCCACGCGATCACCCCCGAGGTGGAGCCGATCTCCTCCGACGAGGCGTTCCTCGACGTGGGCGGGGCCCTGCGCAGGCTGGGGCCGTCCGCCGAGATCGCCGCGCTGATCCGCGCCCAGGTCGCCGAGCGTCACGGCATCACGTGCTCGGTGGGCGTGGCGAGCAGCAAGTTCGTGGCCAAGCTCGCCTCCCGGCACTGCAAGCCTGACGGCCTCCTGGTCATCCCCGCGGGCGGGGTGGTGGAGTTCCTCCACCCGCTGCCCGTCGCGGCCCTGTGGGGCGTCGGGGAGCGCACGGAGCAGGCCCTGGTGCGCCTGGGCATCAAGACCGTGGGCGATCTGGCCCAGGTGCCCCCCTCGACCCTCCAGCGCGAGTTCGGGGCCGCGGGCGCGCATCTGGCCGCACTCGCCTGGGGCCGCGACGACCGCAGGGTCACCCCGCACGTCCCCGACAAGAGCATCGGCGCCGAGGAGACCTTCTCCCACGACGTCGACGACCCGGAGGCGATCCGCCGCGAGCTGCTGAGGCTCTCCGAGCGGGTCGCCGCGCGGCTGCGGAGCGGCGGTCACGTGGGCCGCACCGTCAGCGTGAAGCTCCGCCGCTCCGACTTCACGACGATCACCCGTTCCCGCACCCTCCGCGAGGCGACCGATGTTGCGAAAGAGATATATGCCACTGCCTGTGACCTTTACGGGGCCGCCGGGCTCGATCGTGTGCGGCTCCGCCTGGTCGGTGTGAGGGTGGAGAACCTGCGCCCGGCGGGCACGGCGACCCGCCAGCTCGGCCTCGGGGAGCGCGAAACAGGCTGGCGGGAGGCCGAAATGGCTATGGACAAGGCGATGCGGAGGTTCGGTCCCGAAGCGGTCCGCCCGGCGTCGCTGGTCCGGTCTCCGTTTGATGGAATAGATCTATGACGTCACCTCCGGTTTGGTCTACGTTGGACGTTTTCTTTCGCCTACGTCTACAGCCTCGTATTCTGGGGATAACCGACCGCGAGGTCCGGACACCCTGTGGTGCCCGTTGCCGTCTTCCCCGTCAAGGGGCTGTCCTTGGGAGGCGCCGTGCCGCTCTCTGAGCACGAGCAGCGCTTGCTCGACCAGATCGAGCAGGCCCTCTACGCCGAGGACCCGAAGTGGGCCAATACCGTTCGGATCAGTGATCCACGCAACCACTACAAACGTCGCCTGGTGAAAGCCTCCATCGGCTTTGTCCTCGGTGTCGTCCTGTTGATGGTCGGCGTCGTGGCACCGATTATCCCACTCGGTGTCGGCGGCTTCGTGGTCATGCTCGCCGCGTGTCTGTGGGGTCTGTCCAGCTGGAAACGCATGAACGGGTTCGGCGGTGAAGCCAGGCCGGGTGCCCCCGGGCAGCCGGAACGGCGGCGTGCCAACCGCCCCGGTTTCATGGAACGCATGGAGGAGCGCTGGCGCCGCAGGGGCGAAGAGCGCTGAGCCGCGTCACGGCGGGCCCCCTTCGGGGGGCGCCCGCCGGGGAGACCTCGATCAGACCTGGCCGGGCGGACGGCTCGTACGACCGTTGAGCCGGTCCGCCCGGGGGGTCGTCAGCGGTGGGAGCCGGTGAGCACGCGCTCCCCGGCCGCCTGCCCGTCGGGCGGCTCGGGGCGGTCGCGGCGCGGCCACAGCCGGAGCGTCTCCAGGCTGTCGAACCCGTCGAGCACCTTCTCGCCCGCCCTCCGCACCCTCAGCAGGGTCGAGGGCGGAAGGAACACGGCCCGCAGCCGCCGCCCGCGCGGCACCGCCGCCATGAGCGCCCCCCGCACGCGCCGCACGTCGGCCCCGAGCGAGCCGACCGGGCCGGGCGTGGGCGCGTACCGCAGCCGCTCCTCGGCCGAGGCGATCCTCGCGACCGAGGCCGAGGTCTCCGCGTCCAGCTCGTACTTCTCGGTGAGCCGTCTCGCGAGCGCGCGCGGGGTCTCGCTGGCCTCGTGCCCGAGCCCGAGGTCGTGCAGAGTGTCGATCAGCTCGCGCCAGGCCGCGTGGACCGCGTGCCCGAGGTGCGCGGTTCCGTCTGGGCGCCCGCTCACACGCGCCTCCTGGGCCGAGGGCCCGGCCGCCGCCTGGAGCGTCCAGGCGCGCCGGCGCCGGTGACGGGTCACCGCGCGCCCTGCCGCAGGGACCAGCACGACCAGCAGCAGGATCCCGAGGCCGACGCCGATCTTCGCGGGCACGGACAGGCCCTGGTCGACGATGATCGGGTCGGTGGACAGGCCCGCGTCGGGGTCGCGGGGGTCCCGCTTCCTCCCGGCCAGGGTCTCGGCCAGGTCGGTGGAGTCGGGGTCCGACGTCGGGCTCGCGGTCTCCCCGTCGCCGGGCGCGGCCGTCGAGACGGGCGGGCGCGAGTAGTCGGGGACGCGGGCCGTCGCCTGGCCGAGACCGCCCGCGGGGGTGGGCTCGAAGCGCAGCCATCCGGCTCCCTCGAAGTACAGCTCCGGCCAGGCGTGCAGGTCGTGGGTGCGGACCTGCCACACGCCGTCGATGAGGGAGCCGCCGGTGTAGCCGATCGCCACGCGGGCGGGGATGCCGAGCACACGGGACATCACCGCCATGGCGGCGGCGAACTGCTCGCAGTAGCCCCTGCGGTTGTTCAGGAAGTCGAGCAGCGCCTCGGTGCCGTTGCCCTGGGTGCGGAGGCTGTAGGCGAACCCGCCGTTGGAGGTGAACCACGCCTGGAGCTTGACCGCCTTCTGGTACGGCGTGTCGGAGTCGTCGACCAGGCGCTCGCTCGCGGCGGCGATCTGCTGAGGCAGGTCCGGGGGCAGTTGCAGGTACCGCTCGCCCACCTCCGGCGCGGGGGGCTCGGTCAGCCCCGTCAGGCCGTCCGGCGTCGGCTGGGGCTCCTGGCTCGCGACGTCGTACTTCTGGCCGCCGGCCGTGTCGTGGGTGGAGAAGACCATGAGCGTGCTCTCGTCGGCCCGCCAGTCGCCCTCCACCCGCACCTGCGTCGCCGGGTAAGGCAGAGGCAGGAAGCTGAGCTTCTCGACATCGTCGCTGACCGTGACCTGGGTCGTCACCCCCTTCAGGGGGACGGTCGGGGAGAGGCCGGGGGGAGAGGGCAGCGGGCCCCGCGACACGCGGTTCTCCGGGCGGCCCTTCGGCTGCGACATGGTCCACTGCACGCCGTCGAAGGTGTCCAGCGAGTACATCCTGAGGTAGCGCGGGATGTTGTCGCTGTTGGTATAGGTGAGGACCGTGGCGTTGTCGGGCAGGGTGAGCTGGCCGCGCAGGCTCGCGATCGGGTTCGGGATCGTGATCGTGTTGCCGCCCTCGCCGGTGCCGGAGCCCACGCCGAAGCCGAACAACGGGTTGGGCTGGAGGGTCGGCAGCGTGGCAGGGAGCCCGATGGCCAGGGCGATGGCCGCGAACCCGATGCGCTTTCCGGCCAGCGACAGCGGGGCGGCGTCGGTCTTGACCCTGGCGTCCGTGCCGCGCGAGCGGCGTACGAGCACCGCGCGGCCCCAGTGGCTGAGGCGCTCGCGCCCGTCCGCGGTGAGCAGGCCCACGAACCCGAGCGCGCCGATGAGGAACGCCGGCCACGCGATGGGGTCGGAGATCACCGCCGCGGGGACCGTGAACAGCGCCAGCAGCGGCAGCCCCGCGAGCGCGGCGCGGCGCGCCCGTACGGCGAGGAGGTCGACGAGCAGGGCGATCAGGCCGATGCCCCCCGCGGTGAGCAGGGAGATCCCCGGGTTGGACGGCACCGGGGCGGCGTACTGCTGGATGTCGGCGAACCCGGCGCGCGTCAGGTCGGCGAGGGCGACCACCGTGTCCTTGGTGGGGATCACCCAGGCCCACGTCTCGTCACCGGCGAACACCAGCGTCAGGTAGATCCACAGCAGCAGCAGCTCCAGCGGGGGGCCGAGCCACCGGGGCACCGTGTGACGCATGGTCAGGGCCGAGGCGACGGTCACCACGGCGATCGCGCCCATCCCGGTCCAGAACCAGGCGCCCCCGCTGAACAGCGGGTACAGGGTGATCGACACCGCGGCCGTGGCCAGGCCCGCCGCGATCGGGAGTCTCATGCGGCGTCTCCTGCCGTGATCGTGGCCTGCGGCCCGATGTACCTGCTGTTCTGGGCGGCGTCCTGCCAGACCGCCGCCAGCGAGGTGCCGGCCGGCAGCCGTACGACGCGCCAGCCCGAACCGGCGAGCACGGCGCGCGCGGTCTCGTACGACTCGTCCGCCTCGGAGTGGTGGGAGGGGGTCTGCTGCCAGCTCCGCACGTCGAGCATGACCGCCACCCCGGTGATGCCGCCGTGGCGCAGCCGGGCCAGCGCATGGGCCTCCTCGGCGTCGAGGTCGCCGAGCACGGCGACGATGAGCCCGTCGCCGCCGCCCTGCCGCAGCGCCGTGATGCCGGACTCCAGCGACCGCGCGGTGCTCTGCCGCACGACGGCGAGCGCGTCGAGCAGGGAGTTGCCCGCGCCGCCGTCGGCGAGGTGCTGGGCGCCCTGGTCGGTGACCAGTCGCAGGCCGAGGCTCTCGCGGGCCAGATGGACCCCGATGGACGCCGCCGCGGAGACCCCGACCTCGAAGGACGAGCGGGGGCCCTCGCCCCGGTGGGCGTGCCTGCGGGTGTCGAGCAGGAGCGCGCCCCGGCTCTGCCACTGCTGTTCCTCGCGGCGGACCATGAGCTCGCCGTACCGGGCGGTGGAGCGCCAGTGCACCCGGCGCAGGTCGTCGCCCTGGCGGTACTCGCGGGGCCCGATGTCGTCGTCCCCGGCCGACGCGACGCTGGTGGTACGGCTCTCGCCGCCGCCGGTCCACTCTCCCGAGAGCCGGATGTGCGGGAGCGGCACGACCTCCGGGACCACCATCAGCGTGTCGGTCGTGTTGAACGCCCGGGTGAGCTCGACCAGGCCGAAGGGGTCGGTGATGCGGACCGACAGCGGCCCGACCGGGAACCTGCCCCGCAGGTCGGACCGCACCTTGTAGTCGATCTCCCGGATGCCGCGCGACTCGACCCGGTCGAGGACGAACCGGGGGCGGGTGCCCACGGCGTAGGGAACGGTGTCCTCGATGAGGAGCAGGCCGGTGGGCAGCCGGGTGACGTTCTCCAGCCGTAGCGTCACCGTGCTGTCGGAGCCGACCGCGACCCTGCTCGGGTCGAGCCGCCTGGCGCAGCTCAGGCGGTAGCGCGTGCGCGCGACGACGAGGGCCGCGAGCAGCGGCAGCACGATGACGAGCACGCTGACGCGCAGCAGGTCGTGCTCTCCGAGGGCGATCGCGCACAGAAGTGCGGCGGTGCCGGAGGCGAGGAACGACCTGCCACGTGAGGTGAGCGCCCTCAGCCCCGCCATCACCGCCGCGATCCCGCCCCGTCGAACCCCTTCTCCAGGCTCTCGGGCACGGGGACGCGGCGCACGAGGTCGGCCATGACGTGCTCGGGGCGGCGGCGCTGACCCTGGGCCTCCAGGCTCGGCAGCAGACGGTGGGCCAGCACGGGGATGGCCAGGTCCTGCAGGTCGTCGGGGATGACGTAGTCGCGGCCCGACAGGGCGGCGTGGGCGCGGGCCGCCCGTACGAGATGGAGCGTGGCGCGGGGGGAGGCGCCCAGGCGCAGGTCGGGGGACTGGCGGGTGGCGGTGACCATGTCGATGGCGTACTTCTTGACGGGCTGGGAGACGTAGACCGCCCGCACGGCGTCGATCAGGGCCCGGACCTCGGCGGTCGTCGCCACGGGCTCCAGCTTGTCGAGCGGCGAGGACGCGCCGTGGACGTCGAGCATCTCCAGCTCGGCGGCGGGCTCGGGGTAGCCCATCGCGATCCTCGCGGTGAAGCGGTCGCGCTGGGCCTCGGGGAGGGGGTAGGTGCCCTCCATCTCGATGGGGTTCTGGGTCGCGATGACCATGAACGGCGTCTCAAGGTAGTACGTCGTGCCGTCGACGGTGACCTGGTGCTCCTCCATGCACTCCAGCAGCGCTGACTGGGTCTTGGGGGAGGCGCGGTTGATCTCGTCGCCCACCACGATGTTGGCGAAGACAGGGCCGGGCTTGAACTCGAACTCACGCGACTGCTGGTTGAAGGCGCTGACGCCCGTGATGTCGCTGGGAAGCAGGTCGGGGGTGAACTGCACGCGGCGCACCGGGCAGTCGATGGACCGCGCCAACGCCTTGGCCAGCATCGTCTTGCCGACGCCGGGCACGTCCTCGATCAGGAGGTGCCCCTCCGCCAGCATCACGGTGAGGGTCAGGCGGATGACATCGCTCTTTCCCTCGATCACCGACTCGATCGCCTCACGGATCCGATGCGCCGTGGCGACCAGACCTTCCAGCTCCTGTCCGACATCGTGGGTTATTCCCACTGGGCCTCCATGGGGGTGCGGCAGCCCCGCGCCGGGATCGTTATGCGGGGGGCTTTGCGATTCCTTCTTCATTGTGCTTACCGACACTACGATGCCGCAGGTTCCGGAGCGACTTTCCGTAATATTTCGGGTGAACAGGCTAAGTGTTCTTCTCCGGGGTCATGTTCCTGTCGCGCCGAGGTGCGAATCCCGTGACATAAGGCGACGTCGGGGCGGGTCCGGCCCCCCACTTCCCCCCACCCGCGGACCCCCTTTCCCGGCATCCCCGGCGAGAGCGGGCCAAGCGTGTCAAGGGCGGACGCCGACACGCCCGTGCGCCTGTGCGGGGGCCCTCTGGCGCTCCACTCCGCTCCACCCCGTCTGACCTGCGTAAACGCGAGCGGAACCCCGGTCGAATACCGTTTGAATCAGTTGACGGTGGGGAGAAGTGGAGTATGGTGGTGCGCAGTGGAGGGGCTGGGGTCCATGCGCCAGCCGTTCCACATGGCACGGGAGGTGGGGCCGGTGTTCCTCGGCACCCATCAACCGCGTCTGGATGAGAAAGGACGACTGTTCCTGCCGGCGAAGTACCGTGAGGAGCTGGCGGAGGGTCTTGTGATCACCAAGGGCCAGGAGCGGTGCCTCTACGTCTTTCCCGTGGAGGAGTTCCAGCGCATTACCGATGCGCTGCGCACCGCGCCTGTGACAGCCAAGGCCGTCCGCGACTACAGTCGTGTCTTCTTCGCGAGTGCTTCCGACGAGACGCCCGACAAGCAGGGGCGGATCACCATTCCCCAGAGCCTGCGTGAATACGCCGGCCTCCGCCGAGACTGTGCGGTCATCGGGGCCAACACCCGGCTGGAGATCTGGGACGCGACGGCCTGGGAGACCTACCTGGCCGACCAAGAGCAGGCGTTCTCCGAGCTGTCGGAGGAGGTGCTGCCAGGAGTCCTTTAGAAACGGTCGACTCGTCGGTGAAGACGTCGTTCGGCGAGGTCTCCACCCGCTCCCACGGTGCCTGGGAGACTCCCGGTCCACCACCAGCGCCGCCGCCAGCTGATGCACCTTCCCCGGTGTCAGGTGGCGGGGCGCGACCTGGGGACGCGGATGGGGACCTGGCCGGGCGAGCCGTTCACAGGGGTGGGGGCGTGAGCCCACCGGCGACAAGACGATACAAAAGCCGCATATCCGCGAGCAGGTAGTGTCCCGGGGTTGAACCGACACAACCATGGCGGCAAAGGGGGTTTGACCATGCATGTCGAAAATCATGCCGAGCCGGGCGGGCACGTTCCGGTGATGCTCCGCCGTGTCCTGGAGCTCCTCGCTCCCGCGCTCTCCGGTCCCAGCCCCGTTCTGGTCGACGCCAACCTGGGCCTTGGCGGTCACGCCGAGGCACTGCTGGCAGCGCATCCCGATCTTCACCTGGTCGGCATCGACCGCGATCCCACCGCCATCGAGCGGTCCACCGCGCGCCTGGCGCCGTACTCCGGGCGCGTGACCCTGGTGAGGGCGGTCTCCGACGAGCTTCCGGGGGTGCTTTCCCGCGCCGGGTTCCCACGGGTGGACGGCGTCCTGTTCGACCTGGGCGTCTCGTCCCCGCAGCTCGACGAGGCGGAGCGCGGATTCGCCTACTCCTACGACGCTCCACTCGACATGCGGATGGATCCCGAGCAGGAGCTCACGGCCGATGTGGTGGTCAACACCTACTCCGAGGGGGAGTTGACCCGCATCCTGCGCGACTACGGCGAGGAGCGCTTCGCGTCCCGCGTCGCGCGCTTCCTCATCAGGGAGCGCGCCGCGAGCGCCGTCACGTCCACCAAGCGACTTGCGGAGATCGTCCGCGAGGCGATCCCCGCCGCGACCCGACGAACCGGGGGAAATCCCGCAAAAAGAACGTTCCAGGCGTTACGGATCGAGGTGAATGGGGAGTTGACCGCTCTCGAACGGGCGCTTCCCGCCGCCCTCGACGCACTGGCGGTCGGAGGGCGCGTGGTCGTGCTCTCCTACCACTCACTTGAGGACCGGCTGACCAAGCAGGCCCTCACCGCGCGAACCAGGGACACCAGCCCTCCGGGGCTGCCCGTCCCGCTGCCGGCCCACCAGCCGAGGTTCCGCTTGGTGACGAGGGGAGCCGAGCTCCCAGACGAGGAGGAGGTCGCGCGCAACCCGCGCGCTGCCTCGGCCAGGTTGCGGGCCGCAGAGAGGATCCGGGAGCCGGAATGAGCGTTGACAAGGAGAACACCCAGGACACCGGCATGGGCGACGGCGCGATCGCGCTCGGTGAGAGGCCCTCGCGCGCGCCGGGTGGGGTCGCGGCGCCTCCGAGGCCCGAAAGGACCGTGCCCTCGGGGCCCGGGAGGACCGTTCCTTCGGGGCCCGGAAGGACCGTGCGGCGCTCCGCCGCGCCCCGCCCGGCGCGGCGCGGCGCGGCGACCAGGCCGGCCGCCGGTGGCGGCGCCGCCCAGGGCACGCGGCGGGCGTCCGCGCCGCGGGCCCCGTTCGTGCTGCTCGTCGTCGGCCTGCTGTGCGGCGGCCTGGTGAGCCTGCTGCTGCTCAACCTGGTGCTCGCGCAGGACTCTTTCAGGGTGAACGACCTGCGCAAGACCACCGAGCAGCTACGCCAGCAGGCCCAGGACAAGGACACCGAGGTCATGCTGAAGGCCTCCGCGTCGACCGCGGCGCCGATCGCCGACTCCAGCAGCTGCCCGGTGCAGGTACGGCAGAGCGGGGAAGGCTGGAGCAGCCGCGCGTACGGC
>NZ_JBEZFH010000099.1:0-24788 GCF_040649355.1 Sphaerisporangium sp. NPDC049002
GCTTGCTTGCTCCCACGAACGGATGTCTCCTTACCCACCCTCGACACAGAGTTTTATACCTGTTTGCTACCTCTGTCTATTTTGGCAGGGAGGGAGGCGAGGCTGTCCCATACGTCGGCCTCGCCGGCCAGGTTGCCGATTTCGCGATTGAGGGTCAGCGCCTCGCGGCAGGCCGACACAGCCGTGTCGTAATCGCCGAACGATGCGAAGTACCAACCCAACGCATTGCGCGCCTCGGCCTGCCCGACCGGGTTGTCGTCCTTGGTGTGCAGATCGAATGCCCACTCGGCGTGGTGCCGGCACTCGTGCTTACGGTGACGTCTACCGCTGTACAGGCTGAGACGGTGATGGGTCCTGGCCTGTCCGCTGATGTCGCCGATCTCTTCGAACAGGGCGAGCGCGCGGACCAGTTCTGGCTCGGCGCCTTCGCCTGCGGGATCCAGCAAGTCGGCGGCACTCCCGAACTCCAGCCGAGCGATGGCCTCAGCGTACGGATCGCCAAGGGCACATGTCGCATCGACCGTGTTCTTGGCCACCCGATACCAGTCGTGCCAATGGCCGAGCCGTTCCAGGAAGGGAGCGAACCCCTCGACGATCCGCCACGTGTGGTTGGGGAAGCCGTCGTCCTGTGCCTTGAGAAGTGCTGCGATGATCGAGCCCCGGTTGTCCTCGAACCAAGCTTCGGCCTCGGCCACCGTTTGGAAATGGGTCGTGAGCACTCCGCGCTGCAGGGTGGGCAGCGGGGTGAGGCGGCGGGCGGGCATGAGCAGTCCCACAGCTCTGTGGACGTTGTGGAGGTAGTAATCCAGCACACGGTTGGAGGCCAACCGTCGGTCGGCCTCCAGCTCCTCCTGGTTCACGACCTCCGCGGCGAAGCTGCGGACCAGGTCGTGCATCGAGTACTGCCCCGGTCTCACATTCTCCACCAGGTGGTTTCTCGCCAGGTCGGTGAGAGCCTTTTGCGTGTTCGCCAGGGACATCCCAGCGAGACTGGCCGCCGCCGCAGTGGTCACCTGATTTCCATGATGGAGGCCGAAGAAGCGCAACAGCCTACGTCCATCGTCAGTCAGGTGCCGGTAGGAGCCATGGAGCAGGGACCGCATGCTGGTCGCGGTGTCGCCGGTTTCCAACCGGTCCAGCGGGCTCAGCGTCTCCTCGAACATCTCAACGAAGTCCGCGAGTCGCAACGACGGCTGGCTGAGGGTCATCGAGGCCAGGATGCTGGCCGCAAGCGGAATGCACTCTGACATCGCAACCATCGTGGATATCGCCTCGGGCTCAGCCTTGACCCGCTCGTCCCCGACGAATTCCTCGATCAACTTGGCCGTCTCGTCCATCCGCAACGGTCCCAACCTGATCGACTGAGCGCCGGTACTGACCAGGAGACCGGTCAGTTGGTTGCGGCTGGAAATGACAGTCAGGCAGCCAGACGAAGCGGGGATCAGGGGAAGTACCTGCTCGGTGTCCCTGACGTTGTCGAGAATCAACAGCACCCGTTTGCCCGCGAGCGCACTTCGGAACAGGGCCGCCTGCGCCTCGAGCTGTGCCGGGATCTGACTTTCCGGAACGCGGAGCGCGTTGAGCATGGACCGGAGCGCGGTCTCCGGCTCGATCGGATTGTCCGAGGTCTCGAAGCCTCGGAGGTTGAGGAAGAGCTGGCCGTCAGGGAACAGATCTGCCACTTGATGTGCCCAGTGCACGGCCAAAGCAGTCTTGCCGATGCCCCCGATGCCGCCGATCACCACGATGGAGGCAGCCGTCCTGTCCTCTCGCTGGGTCTGACTCAGCACTCGGTTGAGTACTCTTAGCCCGTCGACTCGTCCTGTGAAGTGATACGGGGCTGCGGGCAGCTGCCGGGGTACCATCGTGGGCGACTCGATCGCCTGCTGTCGGACTTCTGGTTCCTCACTGGCTTGCGGCGCGACCAGGGTTTCGTCGTTCTTGAGTATCGCCAGATGCAGTTGCTGCAGTTCGAGCCCCGGCTCGCTTCCCAGCTCCTTGATGAGCTCGCGGCGAATCCTCTGGAAGGCGGCGAGAGCGTCACCCTTACGCCTACTGCGGTAGAGGGCCGTCATCAACTGAGCCCAGAACCGCTCACGGAACGGATGTGACTCGACAGCACGCTCGAGCTCCAACACGATGTCATCGTGATGCCCGAGCGCGAGCTGGGTCTCGTAATGCAGCTCCAGAGTCCGCTGATGAAGCTGCTCGAGGTGGGGCAGCTCGCGCTCCCGAAGGCTTGCGGACGGCACCTCGGTGAATGGCTCGCCAGACCAAAGCCCAAGCGCTCGCTGCAGCTCGCCTGCGGCCGCCCTCCAGTCGCCCTCCCGTACGGCGGACCTCGCGCTCATCGCGTGCCGTTGAAACATCAGCAGGTCTACCTCATGCACCTCGGCTCTGATCTGGTAGCCCTGTGGTCGGGTTACGATCCTGCCGCCCAGTTCGTCGCCCAGTGCTTGACGCAGCCGCATCACATAGGTGCGCAGAGCGACTCTGGCGTTGTCCGGAGGGTATCTGCCCCAGAGGACCTCGATCAGGTGTTCCACCGACAGAGGCTGGTTCGGTTTTGCCAAGAGCGCGGCCAGTAGCGCGCGCTGACGGCCGGAGTTCACGGGAATCGTTCGATGGCCGTCGCTGATACTCAGCGGCCCGAGTATCTGGGCTTCCAACCGTCCCCCCAGCCTTTCACCATTCTCCTAACGCAACGCGTTTGTTGCCGATATTTCCATGATACGGGTACTACATTCGTAGATCTAGTAGTACGGGCATCGCGACATGCTTCGGGCTTTGGGAGGCGTTGGGGTTTTCTCGACGAAAGAGATCCGGACAGATCGAATTCGAGTATCAGAGTGGCCCGAAACAGGCGTGGAGCCGCCGGCAGAAGAGTGTCTTGCGACAGATCAACCTCTACACGGAACGACTCCACATGATCGAGAAAACGTCATTACCCGCCCTTGAAAGGCCCAGCATGGAAAGTGTTGCCGCGCCCGCACGCTACGCACTGAACTCGGCCGGCGTTGAGAACATCGGGCCGCGTCCGGGGAGGCGGTGTTTGAGAAGGCCACTCGCAATCCGGGGACTATTAGGAGGCAATAGCCTCAATGTTCGCTTTAGCATCGTTTGTCCTATTCGCCGAGTCTGTCTTCTTGCGGCACTCGGTGAGGCGCCAGCCTGCCGGCCCGTCCTTGGACGACACCACCTCCAGGCCGAGGATCTCCCGGTGACCGTCGGCGTTTGACAGCGGTGGCGACCAAGGCGTGCACATTCACCGTCCGGCCGCCCTCGCGCACCGTCTGGGTCAACGGCGTCGATCCAGACGGTCTTCCAAGTACTTCCCGGCAACAGGCACGATGTCATTGACGGCCACTCGTCCCCTTCATGTTGATATGAGCGAATCGAAGGATTACGAAGTGGCCGTCTGTTGTCACATGGATCCCACCCGCCCCAGGCGCAGGGCTTGATCACCCGCACACCATCTCCCTGTACGTGAACAGGCAGATGCCTATTTTGGCTGATCGGAGAGTGCCCCCGGCAGGATTCGAACCTAATGACTCCGTACGACCCCGAGTTCGCCTACTCGGGTACTGGTCCCTGAAGCCTCGATTCGAACCGGAGCTTGACTCCTCACCGCAGGCCGTGCTGACGGGGGCGAGGCCTGGCGGGTGGCGGTCGACGGGGACCGAGTGAACGCCTGTGTCGATACCGGGCCTGGAGCCCTCTGCTAAGGCCGTGCGCCTCGGTCCCTTTCGATCACCACCCACCAGTCGTACCTTTTCGCCAAGATCGTGGCATGAGCCAGCCGCAGGAAACACCGCTCGTATCTACCAGGGCCTTCGAGCCCTTGCGCAGCGTGCGGGCCTGCGGCCGGCTGGGGCCACGAACTGCTGATCGGATGTCGAGCCGTCGAGCTCTCTCATTGGGGCGTGGCGTGCCCCTGCGCGGCTCACCTGCTCAAACAACACCCGAAGGAGGCGCCGGTGACGGTGACGTGCGGCATCGATTGGGCGGAGAAGCATCACGACGTCGCCCTGGTCGACGAGGGCGGCAAGCTGCTGGCCAAACGGCGGATCAGCGACGACGCCCACGGGTGGCGGGTCCTGGTCGAGCTGCTGGCCGAACACGGTGACGACGCCGACAACCCGATCCCGGTCGCGATCGAAACCGGCCGTGGCCTGCTGGTGTCCTGCCTGCGCGCCACCGGCCGAAAGGTGTATGCGATCAACCCGCTGGCCGTGGCTCGCTACCGCGAACGCCACACCGTCGCACGAGCCAAGTCCGACCACGCGACGCCATGACCCTGGCCGACATCCTGCGCGTCGACGCCGCCCACCACCGGCCACTGCCACAGGACTCCGAGCTGGTCCAGGCGATCGCCGTGCTGGCCCGCGCCCAGCAGGACGCGGTATGGAACCGCCAGCAGCCGGCCAACCAGCTCCGCTCCCTGCTGCGGGAGTATTTCCCCTCAGCGCTGAAGGACTTCCACGTCAAGAACATCGGCCTGACCTCCCGCGAGGCCCGCGCCGTACTCCCAGCGGCGCCCACGCCGGGCGCGGCCGCCAACCTCACCACCCGCCGACGCCCTTGCCGAAGCCACCAGCGAGGCCTTCCACCAGCACCCTGACGCCGCCATCATCACCAGCTTCCCGGCCTGGCCGACCTCACCGGCGCCCGCGTGCTCGCCGAACTCGGCGACGACCGCCCCCGCTTCGCCGACGCCCGCGCCCTGAAGGCTTATGCCGGCTCGGCACCCATCACCCGCGCCTCCGGCAAGAGCCTGGTTGTCAACCATCGCAAGGTGAAGAACCAGCGCTCGGCCGCGGCCGGCTACGTCTGGGCCTTCGCCGCCTTGCGTGCCCCGGGTCCCCGAGCGCACTACGACCGCCGGCGGGCCGACGGTGATCGGCATTCCAGCGGCGCTGCGTAACACCTTCAACCGAATGCTCGGCTGCCTGTACCACTGCCTGCAAGAGCGGAAGATGTGCCGCCGCTTCGGTCGATCAGCCGAGGCCCCCCGGCCTCCAGGTCGCGCTTCGTCATCGTCACAGTGTTGAAGTGCTCCAGCGGGTGTATGCCAAGTGCGTCGAGGGACAGGGTTTGCAGGCCAACGTGAAGATCATGGTCGCTCTGGCCTAGTGATCCAAAGAGTTTCCTGGAGAGGCCCCGGCGATGCCGGGGCCCTTACGTCTTTCTGCGAACACAAACAGTAGCCATCGTTACGCAGGCCTATTTGGGGACTCGCTGCGCGGACCCGAGGCCTCGAAATTGGAAAGCAGATAGAACGCCACAGCAGGGACGGCCGCGGTCGCTTCCTCCAGAAGATGCTCGATCGCGTTGGCCTCAGCTGACCGGTCGATGTCGATCATCTTGGACCAGGCGGTCGGCTCGTAGCGCCCGCGACGACCACGCCAGCAGTTTGGCCCACAGCCCCCATGCGTCCCCGGCCGCCGTGGCCGTCATGACGAGGCGGCTACCACCAGTCGCCGCATACCGATGGCCCGCCCACCCTCCTGCCGCAGGCGCGGAACCAGTAGCCGGCCGCCGGGCTCGTGTTCTTGGCCGCGCTCGTGTTGACTGAGCTGTTGCCTTGCACGGTGAACGGGCCGCACTGCACCCAACCGTTGGCGTAGGTCGAGGTCCAGTCCATCCAGACCAGGTCGCCGGCCTGGGTGGCGCCCATGATGATGGCCCATCCGTGCTCGACACCGTTGATGATCCCCTTGTGCAACTCCACGCGCCTGCTGCCACCGAGATCGGCGGTCTTCCCGCTCACGGGCGTGCCGGTCTTGTTGTAGGGGATATTGGTGAACCCGTTCGCGCCGTTGGTGCAGTTGGCCGCGTCGGCGCTCGCGGGAGAGGACAGGGCGGCGGTCAGGGCGCCGGTGACCAGCGCCGTGGCCAGGGAAGCGGAGACGAGCCTACGGATGGATTTCATCGTTCTCCTTCGGGAGGGGTGAATTCACGTGCGATGAATTCGGATTCGTGTCGGGCCGGGGTGCCGGCGGGTTGGCCGGCCTCTCCGCCGCGTGTCTGACTTTCGCCGGGCCATGGAGCCGCAGGGATTTTCAGGACGCATTTCCCGGCTGTCATGCCGGGGCACAGGCAGGATGCTCGCATCCGATGTCGGCCTCTAGCAAGAGAAGGCTGCGGGATGGGATGCTGGGACATCTCCATCCACCATGAGCTGCGAATGTGCCGTCCTGCCGGGACGCGGGCGGGACACGCGCCGCTCGGCGGGATGGCCGGTCCGCGGCCTGTCCTCGCACCGGAAGGAAACGCGATGAAGACCCCAGCTGAGGCCGAGCGTTTGACGGCCAGGCTCCGCGTGCTCAAGGACCGTTCGGGAAGCAGTTTCGAATCGCTCGCACGGCGCAGCGGAATAAGCCGGTCCAGCCTGCACCGGTACTATTCAGGGGCCAGTTTCCCAGCGAGTTATGAAACGGTCCACGCTTTTGCCCGCGCGTGTGGGGCGAGCGAGGAGGAGTTACGCGAGCTGCGCAAACTCTGGGCGGTCGTCGACATCACCCGTTCCATGTCCCTGCCGGCGCCAACTGAGGGCGGCGAGGAGGCGTCCGTGTCCCGGCCGCCGCGTACGCGGGTCATCGCCGTCGTGGTGGTCGCGGCCGTGCTGCTGGTGGCGGCCGGGGTCGCCGGAGTTCTCGCGCTGCGGAGCAGGCCGGACGAGACCCCTCACGCGGCCGTCCCGATCCGGGTCTTCAACGTCGAAGGCGACTGCAGCACCCGGCCCGGGCGGGTGCCCGCGTGCAGCCTGGGGCTAGCCGTCGATCCCCGACTGACGTACGAGTTCGACAACGTGGTGTCCCATCGCGTGTGGCACGGCGACGTCCTGAGCGCCGACTGCGTCCTCTACGACGGCGAACGGGTCGAGGATGAGACGGGCGTCGGCACGACCCGCTGGTTCCGGGTCCGGCTCGACGATGTGCCGAACAGTCACGCCTGGCTCCCCGGCGTGCGCACCAACGACAACCCGAAGCTACCGGTGTGCGCTCCATGAGGCGTCCTGCGAGGTTTTCGCGCCAGTCGGGTGCGGTCTCGACGGCCCCGGCGGCACGGCCCGACCTGGGGTGAGTTTCTGTCCGCCCAGGCCCACCGGATCATCTCCTGCGATTTCCTGCACGTCGATACGGTGCTGCTGTAACGCCTATATGTCCTGGTCTTCATGGAGCACCGAACCAGGAAGCTGCACGTCGCCGGCGTAACGGCGACTCCGACAGGTCCGTGGGTGGCTCAGCAGGCCCGCAACCTGGCGGCATCCAGACGCGGACCCGACGAGCCCACGCCCATCGTCGACCTGACCGACCGGCGGATCAAACGAAGACCTGTACTCGGCGGCCTCATCAACGAGTACGAGGCCGCATAGATCAACCGACAAACTCCCAGGTCAAGGACCCGACTCTAATTTCGAGCGGCACAGGTCCATCCGGACGCCGCACCTGCGGTGCCCGTCGACGTGGTACTTCCCCTCCTCGGGAAAGAACTCGATCGTCCCGGCGTGCCCGTTTCCGGTGCGCAGCGCGTCGAGTATCGAGAAGTAGCGGCATGAACATCCAGGTCATAAGCGCCCCAGACGGCACACCCTTATGGACATCCGGTTCACTGCCCGGATCGGTGCACGACCTGCGAGCGGCCCGCATCTGGGGCATCATCCGCCGACTGGAGGCCGCCGGTCTGATCACCCTGGCCGATAAGGCGTATATCGGCGCAGGTAAGCGCGTCCTGGTGCCGTACAAGGGACGGGGCAAACCGGCATCCCAGAAGAACGCCAACTCCGCTCACGCCAAGCTGCGTGGACCTGGTGAGCGAGCGAATGCGCAGTTGAAGAGCTGGAGGATCCTGCGCAAACTACGCTGTTGCCCCCTTCGCGCAGGTCAGCTAGTCAAAGCCATCCTCGTCCTTCAGCTACGCGAAGCAGGATGAAAAATGCTCAGTTGATATTTCCACAGAAAGCATGAACCGCACCTGCGCGGCGGCCAGGCTGCCCCGCAGCGTACGGGAGATGTCCCGATCAAGCTCCGCACCCAACCGGAACAGCCCAGGCTCGGCCGGGACGAGGTTCTCGCGGAGCTGCTCGAACCAGGCCGGATGCGTGAAGTCGCCCGTGCCCAACAACGTGACGCCTTTGCCCCGTGCCCACCAGGTCAGATGCTTCAGGTCGCTGTCCTTGCTACAGGCTCGCGAGTACTTTGAATGCATATGAAGGTCGGCATGGAAACGCATCGCGACATTGTGCCACAGTCGGATATATACGCAGCGCCGCCTTCATAAGGCCCTCCGCGTGCTCACTTCCACGACTTGACCTTGGGGTAGGGGAGGTCAGCCGGGTGCTGGCCAAGCTGGACCTCACCAACCGCGTCCAGGACGCCATCCTCGTCCACGACGCCGGCCTCGGCCCGGCCTGAGCGACGGCTACGGTCCCTTGCCATCGCGGGCCCAGGTCAGCGACTGGTGCTGGCGCAGGCGATGCAGGTGGTGGCGGCGGGGCGGGCCTTCAGGCGTTCGAGGGCGATGGGGCGGCCGCAGACCTCGCACAGCCCGTACGTGCCGTCGCGCAGGCGTACGAGGGCCTGGTCGAGGTCGGTGAGGTGGGTCGCCGCCTGGTCGAGCAGGGATTGGATGTGGGCTCGCTCGAAGGCGGTGGAGGACCCCTCGGGGTCGTGCTCGTCGTCGGTGGCCACCAGGGCCGAGGATTCGACGATGTCGTTCCAGTCGCGCGTCAGCGAGGCGACGCGCGACATGGTGCGCTCGCGGTCGGCGGCGAGAAGGTCTCGCATGGCCGCCCGCTCCGAGGAGGAGAACGCGGCGTCCTGAGATCGCTCAGCCATCACGGCCTCACCTCCTGATCCAGCTTATTCACGCCCGCCGCGAGGCCGGCCGGCCGGGCGGGCCAGCCGGCCAGAGCGCGCGGCAGGCGCCGGAACGGGCGGTAACGGCAGGAATGGGACGACCGGAAACGGAGGAGTAGCGCGGTGGCCCCGCAGAAGGTGCCTTTCAGGCGAGAACAACATATGTCTTCTTTGCCGTTCGAGGTGTTTACCTGATAACCGCCGAACGGGCCTCCACGGCATGCCAGAGTAGTAAAACCCGCGCTTGGTGCGGGCGTCGATATTCGTATGGTTCCGCGCCGGCACGCGTCTAGTCGCCGAAGTACCTCGACCTCGTCGATACCCCGGACAAACGTCAGGCTCCACGCTTCTCCCAGGGCACCGCCCTCGTCCAACCAAGCGACCTCAGTGTGACTGACTTGACCATCGTCACCCTCGTTCTGCTCGTCACTCATGCCAGTGAAAAGGTAGCGGGCGTCAAGGCAAGACGATCACGAATCGGATGGCAGGGCCGCGGCCTCTCGTGGCCGCTCGATGCGCCTCATCGCCGGTTTGACCTGGACAAGCTCACACAAGATCATCCCGTGCATATTCCGTGAACAGCGATTCACGGCTGCTTTCGGTGGCCTACGGCTGCATATGGGCGGGAGCTGCACCAGGGGAAACTCCCTGGTCAGATGCCGAATCACAAGGTCAACTAGGTGCCCCCGGCAGGATTCGAACCTGCGGCACCCGCTTTAGGAGAGCAGTGTCTCTCACTGCGGCATCTCCTTCTGACCTGCCGAAACGTCCCTGTGGCTATCGTCCCGGCTCTTGATCATTGCCCGCATATTGGACGTCTCGCCGACGGCTGCTCCGCATGCCCTGGTGGCCGACGTTGCTGTCACCGCTGCCATACCGAGCTGTCGTCATCCCCCCTCGCCTGCAAAATTTCAATGGCCTGGAGTACATCCGTGACCACATGGTCGGCCTGGTGGTCGACACCGGGCCAAGTTCCTCCGTCGATCCAGATGGTCCGGAGACCCGCGGCGCGTCCGCCGGCGATGTCGGCGGTGAGGTTGTCACCGATTACCCAACCGCCCCCGGCGAGGGTCATACCGCAGCGCTTGGCTGCGATCTCGAACAGAGCGACGTCGGGTTTTCGGATGCCTTCGGCTCCCGACAGCGCGTAGGCGTCTACCGCCTCGGCCAACCCGGTCTGCTGAATCTTCCCGAGCTGGTTGTCCGCCGTCCCATTAGTCACGATCGCAACGCGCCACCCGCTCGCCCGTAGCTGAGCCAGGCCGTGCAGGACTTTGGGCCGACAGCGCACGAGATCCGGCATGCGCCTTCGGTAGCGGCGCCACAGTTCCTCGATCGGCTCAGGCAGCGTGAAGTGCTCACGGACCTTGGCGAAGAACACCTCACGGTGTGGAACGCCCTCCCGGTCGAGAGCGACCAACCAGTCAACCGCTTCGGCTCCTAAGGCATGCTCGTCGGCGAACTCCTCAACCCATACCCGGAACGCCTCGTCAAGGTTTACTAGGGTGTTATCCAGGTCGAAGAGGGCGAGCCGTTGCACGAACTGATCCTCCGAGGCTGCGCGTCTGAGATCGCGGGTACCCGATCGGCCCTTCGAGGGGGTGAATCGGGGTGGACGGACACCGACGATAGAGCCGAGGCTAGACATCATGACTCGGAGCGCACGGCAGACGCCGAGGCAAGGCAGGTGACTACAAGACCCCGCCCCATGGATGGCTAGCACCAGCACTCAAAAATGCCCATGCAGGTATATGTAGGGATAAACCACTCGGCTTACGTTACATATTGATAACAGTACGTGACTTTGTTGCTCGATGTCGGCTTTAAGGCTCAATGCTACATAGTGGATGAAAGAGGAAGGGGGTTGGTGCTGTGAGAAGCTTTAGGTGCTTTAGGTGCTTCTGTTTGGATTCGAGGCAAATATCCCCTGGTCAAGGCACGATTTGGCTACATCTGTAACCTTTTCCTGACATAACTTCATACGCTGCCTATAGCGTCGCTGACATGCGTAGCCAGCCCAGCACCTCCTACATACGCAACAGAGCTTGCCAGGTGACGTCGTCGCCTCAACTCTGCATCTCAGATGAGATGGTGCTCACTCAGCACACCCTCGACCGAAATAGTTACCCTTGTCACCCTAGGTACGAGCGTGAGCGAGATCTGTCACTTCTCACTGGTCAATTGACGGTCGAGGAGGCCAGTGGGTATCGAGGGATCTTAATAAGTGCTGGAGACCCTGGCCTGGCCGCTGTAAGGTACACGACTGCTGGTAAGATTCGCGACGCAGGTTTTGCTGTACTTCATACTCCCAAGAAGGTGCAGAACGGATGCGGAGCGCGTCTGGAGCATGTCTCTGTCATCTGGCCGGACGGAGATCCTCTCAACCATCAGGCGATCCCCTGGCCTGACGATATATCGCAAAGTTTCGAGAAGTGCTTCAATGGGTATGAGTAGCGGGAGGTGAGACGGATGAATCTGGACTCTCTGATCAAGCGCGGTCAACCCCCCTGGCGGCCTAGGCCCGATGCTGGCGACTTGGATGTTTGGCATGAGTACGAGATTCCGTTGGTGGGCACCTTCCGCGTGTGCAGCGATCTCGTAATGTTTACGCAAGTCTTAGAGACTGCCAAAGGGCTATCCGCCTGGGCCTACACTTGTCTGAGTGTCAGTGATGAGGATCAGCTGGCAGATGTGACCTTCCCATCTGCCGATGAGCTTCGCAGCTTCGTGGAGACGTTGTTCCGAGGTCGGGAAGCTGTTCTAGTGCTGGCAAGAGACGATCGAATCATCGCAAACTGGACTCGCAGCCTAGTAAAAGGTGGGCTGGTGCGAACAGTCGAACAGTTCATCAATGACACGATGAACCAAGTATCGGACAGTCAGCAACGTGTTCGAGCAAAGTTTGCAGGCTTAGACGCCGCTCCTCCAGAACTGGTTTCTACCCCCTAAGTTGCGATCAACTAAAGGCGACGCTTCGGCGTCGCTTTTGCTTTTAGAGAGCTTCTCCAATACGCCTCACGCCACCTCGTTCAGCCTTAAGGCGCGACCACATGGCGGTCACAGTCAGCAGAAAACTAACAGAACCGCCAAACTTGAGCCATCGTGCAGATCACCGGGCGGACACCTTCGTTGCACGAGACAGCACCTGTTGGCATCCGATGGTTGAAGCTGACATCCGCCACCAGAGTTCGCACCGAGGTGGTCAGGGACGTGACGACGTGCATGTCAGTACAACCGTTCAGGCCCAAAGCTTCCGGCATCGGGAAGACCACGTTGCAAATCGCGCCGCTAGACTCCCTGCTCACGATGGCTGCCAATTCCGGGACTGCCGCCCGGGTTCTGTCAACTGCGGCTTCGCGTGTTCCAGGCTCCCGGTGACCTTTCACGGAAACTGGTTGCCCCTACCGGCGCAGCCCCGTAGTCCGAGGACCGTCTCCCGATGGCCCCGTGCCTGCTCAGGGTGCATCTTTACTTGATCGTTTTCGCCTGGTGTCTACCGACATCCGCCGGCGCTGTTAGCACCAGTGTTAGCAAGATCTTCGCGACCCCCGAGTGTCATTCACTCAGCTTGTTTTGGCCTGCTCGGGCGGGCCCGGTTGTGTAGCGCTGGTGGCCTTGTGACCCGGTGGGCCGTTGCCCGACTGAGGCACGCGCTTGCCTGGGGCGGGAGGGTCGTGCGTGCTGCTCTGCTACAGAACGGTGGTGTGTAGGGTACGAACTGTGGTGCTGCTCCAGCCGCTGAGTGCGTGTTTGAGCTGGTGATATATGACTTGGTCGAACCAGGGTCAGCCAAGCCTAGTGACCGCACGCCCGCTACCGTAGCTGAGATATCCATGCTGGCTAGAAGGGGGGTTCGTCGCTAGCTGTTGCCCAGGGGTCGGCCCGGGAAGGTAGGGCGGCGGCGGGTAGAGGCAGGTTGCTGACGATGTAGAGATTCAGGATGTCGTCGCGGTCCATGAATATGATCTGACTTCGCCGGGAGGCATCTAGCGCGTTCCCGAGCCAGTTACGAGCGGCTTTAGTGATCTCGCCACCCGCGACGATGAAAGCGTGATCGACCAGCACGCGCCGATTGGTTTCCGGGTCGAAAATCTCGTGGGCGAGCATCATCAGCGCTTGGTTGTGTATCTCGGCGATGTTGGCGTTACCGGCGCGGGTGACACCGGAGGAGTCGAGTTTCCCGCGCTTGGCCTGAATACCGAAATACAGGAAGTGCTGCGTGGGGAGCGTGTAGCGCATCCAAATGTCTTTGCCATACTCTAGCGCCTTATCTTTGTGACCGGCGGCGGTGATACGGTGGTAACCGAGCTGCCGGAACAACGGTAGAAGAACGTCTTCTATCAGTTCGTCTTCGCTGCACTCGTCGAGGTAAGCGGCGAGTTTCGCGCGACGTTCAACCTCTGCCGGGCTGAGGGGGCGATGCGGGTTCGCGGCGGGGTTGGACACGGTGCCGGTGCCAACATGGCGTAGGTAGCAGTGTTTATCGTCGGCGTAGAACGCCTCGAACCCTTCCCGGGCCAGAACGGTATTGAGTTGTTCCAGCGCTCTAGGCCGGTCGGGGTTTTCGTTCAGCGCATCGGCAGGGGCCATCAAATGGTCGATGAGCCGACAGAAAATCTCGGGTGGATGTGTCGGCCCCTCGTGAGGCTCGGCCAGCATCTTTTCTAACACGTCAGCGACCCAGCGATGCCGAGTGGATCCGTCGTGTTCGTAGTCGGTGTCGAGTTCTGCGAAAAACCTCGTTATATACGAACTTGACCGATACAAAAAATACTTTGGCTTGTCAGAGTCCGGCTCGTAAGAACCTAGATTTCCACAAATGAGATCGGCCAGGTCTTCGAGATTCCTCCGCCGGAACTTCATGACGTCCCCTCCACGCGATAGCGGCGAGCAAGACCACCCCTTCTCCCCGGGCTTCGCGAGTAGCCTAAGCCCCCGTGGCCTGCTTCTCGACCCGCTTGCAATGATCCCCACTCACCGCCCCGCGACCACGCGGGTCATCCGATGGCAAGGCCCGACGAAGGAGGGCCGCGGCAGCCGATCGCCCTAACCCCAAATCACGAGAACCGAAGTGAGCGATCGTCACGGCGTTAAGTGGCTAATTCTGGCCGCCTCTCGGGCGCGTGGGGCGGTGCGTGCCCGGACCGGCCGAAGAGCCGCAGCCGGGCACGCAGACCGACCGGCGTGCCCGGCGGGCCGCGCAGCGGGCCGCCTTTAAGGACGTGGAGAAAGTCCTCATCGAGTGTCGTTGGCGGCCTGGTCCTGGGGCGCTTTGGCTGTCTGAGCTGGCCGCTGGTTCACTGGGCTTGTGCTGAGGGCTCGTCGTCTTCGTCTGGGTCGTCTTGCCTGGTGATCTGCTCGGGTGGCCTTCCGGTTGCTGGGTCAGCAGCGAAAGTGCCGATGTTCTTGACTGTATAGATCAGGCCCTCGTCCAAGAGCGCGTTGATCACCTTGCGGGCTGTTCGGCGTGCGATGCCGAACTCTTCGGCCATGCGCGGTTCGCCGGGGACGGGGTAGCCCGGCTTATAGACGCCGGCTTTGATGCGGCGTCGCATCTCGGCGAGTACTTGCTCTGACTTGGGCTGATCAGGCCGGAAGTCGATCACACTCTGACGATAGGAAGCGAGCGGTAGGGGCGGGTCACGAGACGTTACGGGGCGTACCGATCGTCAGGGGTAGTCAGGAGTAGGCAGGCATGCTTATGACTCCCGCATGGAAGCACCGGAGCGGACCCCCGTGCAGGGGGCGCAGCGAGAGGTTCCGGGCCGCCTGGATTTGAGTACGCCCAGCGTGGCGCGGATGTATGACTACTTCTTGGGTGGCAAGGACAACTTCGCGGTTGACCGGGAGCGTGCCGAGGAGGTGATCCGGCAGGCTCCGCATGTGCCGTTCATGGCGCAGGCGAACCGGGATTTCCTCGGGCGGACGGTGCGGTACCTCGCCGGCGAGTGCGGTGTCCGGCAGTTCCTCGACATCGGGACCGGGCTGCCGACGCAGGAGAACGTTCATCAGGTGGCTCAGCGGGCAGACCCGCGGGTGCGGGTGGTGTACGTCGACAATGACCCGGTCGTGCTTGGGCATGCGCGGGCGCTGCTGGCTAACAATCCGAACACGCACGTGATGGCCGGTGACCTGCGCGAGCCGTGGGCCATTCTCGGTGACCCGCACGTGCGAGGTGTGATCGATTTCTCCCAGCCGGTGGCGGTGCTGCTGTGCGCCATTCTGCATTTCATCCCGGACGGGGACGATCCGTATGGGATCGTCGCGACGCTGGTCAACGCGATGGCTCCCGGGTCGTACCTGGTGGTCTCGCATGCGGAGCGGCACCGGGACCTTATGCCGACGACGGGGGCCTACGACTACGAGGGGGCGAGCGCTCCGGCGGTGCTGCGGTCGCTGGTGGAGATCGCCGAGTTCTTCGATGGCCTGGAGCTGGTTGATCCGGGCGTGGTGTATCTGCCGTTATGGCGGCCTGACGGGCCGCTGTTCTTCGAGGATCACCGAGTGCGGGTCTGCGGTGGGGTGGGGCGGAAGCTGTGCTGATTCCTGGGCTGGCCAGAGCGCAGCATCCGGCGATCCGGGCCGCCTACCGGCTGCGTGGCGCGTTGGAGGTGCATGGGATCGCGGCCGATGTGAACGAGGGCGCCGGCCTGGCGTTGGTGTCGGTGTGGGTCGAGCTGGTGGTGTGGAGCGGTCCCTGTTACCTGTGGTGGGCCGGTGGCGTCTCGCCGGTCACTGGGCGCTACACCTACCGCTACAGCCCGGCCGATGACCCTACTGCGGCGGCGCGGCGGGTCGCTGACCGGTACTTCGAGCTTCGCGGGACACGTTCGCCGGTCGTGCCTTCCTCCTCGATCGCAGGATGCTCGCTGTGATCGTCGCGTTCGGCGAACGAACACCTGCGGGTGGGCACGGTTGCCGAGGGGTCGCCGACTGTGCCCACCTGCGGGTGTGCTGGACCTACGTGTGGCCCTACGGCGGCAGCGTGCCCGGCGGCGCCACTTGCCGCGGGTGTGGCACCTGGTGGCGGCTGGACCTCATCCCGCCGGCGGTGCTGGAGCGTCTGCCGGGCGGGACACCTCCACGTGAGGAGCCTGTGAGGTGAGAAGGGCGAACGCCTGGGCTATCTCGCGGGCGGCCTGGTCGGGGTTGATGCGGTCGGTGTGGAGGCGTAGGTGAAAGAAGCCGTCGTCGGTGTGGGCCTGGAGGTCGGTCAGGGTCTCGTCCCATGCGGTCAACCGCTGGGCGGTGTCGACGTCTCCGCGGTGGCGGGAACGTTGTTCGCAGACCTCGCGCGGTACCCACAGCAGGACGCGCAACCAGGGGTCTCGGCCGACGAGGCGCCGCAGATCGGGGATGTTGCCGATGTGGGCGACCGGGATCAGTCCGGCGCCGGTCATGGCGTCGATTTCGGCGCGGTCGATGGCGTAGGTGTTGCCGTACCGGTGGGTCTCGGCGACCGTGCGGCCGGCCTGGCGCAGCTCGTCCAGGCGGGTCGCGGTGACGAGGTGGTATTCCTCGGCGCGGCCGGTGCCGACCTTCAGTTTGCGCAGCAGCCGAAACCGGGGGTCGAGCCGGTGAAGCGCGTTGGTGGTGGTGCTCTTGCCGCTGGTGGGCGGGCCGTACAGCACGACGCCGTGAGCTGGCGCAGTCACGTGAGGATGCGCTTTAGGGCGTCGCGGGTCTGGTCGGCAAGGCTGATCGCCGCCCCTAGCCGGTTGTCGACCGTCAGGTGTGCGGTGGGCGGCGGGTTGTCGACGTCCAGGCCGGCAACGTACTCCTCCCAGTTCTCCAGCTTCCACGTATCCCGTGCGGCGGCGCGGAACTCGATGTACTCGCGCATGGACTCGGGATCACAGCGAACCCAGATCGCCGCCACGTCGATGCCTTTGGCGGCGCATCGGTTCTCCAACCGGGCGAACCACGCCTCATCGCGCAGCTCGGTGATGAACGGCGCCGACAGGATCGCCGAGGTGCCGCAGTTCAGGTTGTCCCACGCGGTTTCCATCAGGCACCGGTACTCCAGCGGGCGAACCTCTTTCAGGTACAACTCGGTGTGCCGGTCGTTGGCGTCGCTGCCAAGCGAGATCAGCAGCCGCTCGACCATGGACCGGGTCAGAGAGTCCTTGTCCAGGAACGCCCAACCGGTGATGTCGGACAGGAACCGGGAGAACTCCGTCTTGCCGGACCCGGCGTACCCGCCGACGAGGACAAGGATCGGCTTGGGGTCTCCTCCGGCATGGCGGCGGCGCCAGGCATCGACCACGCGGGCGCGGAGCGCTGCCTGCGGTGAGCCGCTGTCGGCGATGCCGTCGACCGAGACCTTGGTGAACGCTTCCTCGATGACCAGGGCCGCGGCGTTGTCGGCGGCAGGGTCGGCGGGTGCGGGCAGATCGGAAATCACGATGTCCGCTTTCTGTGATTCACCGGGCAACGGCAGACGAAAGCCAAGTTCGGGCTCGGTGGCCTGGTACAGCAGGCAGTACGCGCGGCGGTAGCTACGTCTGGGAGCAGAGCATCCAGGGCGTCATGCGCTGGGGCATCGCCTACAAGGCCACCGACTTCGTCCGCACCACCCCCGGCATGCCCGAGCAGGTGGCCTGATGTCCCCCCTCGACCTCATCCCGCGCCCGCTGCTGATCGGTCTCGGCGTCCTGGTCGTCCTTCGCCTGTGGCGCCGCTTCGCCCCGGTCTCCTTCTGGTACCTGGTCGGCTTCCCGCTCAAGGCGGTACGGCTGCGCTGGACCTGGCGGCACATCGCCACCGGGTGCGGCCTGACCAAGAAGCGTCACCGCTGGTGGTTCACCACCATCCCCGGCCTGGTCGCCTCGACCGGCGTCGTCCGGGTCAAGCGGCGCTTTCAGCGTGTCGCGGTCGACACCAAGCCCTGGATGAAGCTGCCCCGGCCGGTCCGGCACGGCTGGCGCGTCACCTTCCATCTCCTCGACGGCCAGATCCCCGACGACTACGTCAAGGTCTGCGAACGCCTCGCGCACGCCTGGCGGGTCGAAGCGGTGCGCGTGGTCGACTCCCGTCCTGGCCGCGTCACCTTGCAGGCCACCACCCGCGACCCTTTAGCCCACGTCCTGCCCGCCATGCCGACCGGTGACCCGGACGGCGGGTGGACGGCGGCTGACCTGCTGCGTCCGGTGATCGGCGTTCTGGAGTCCGGCGGTCCCTGGACGCTGGACTTCCGGCTCATCCCGCACTGGATGAACGTCGGCGCCACCCAATCGGGTAAGTCCAACCTGATCAACGCCCTGATCGTGGCGCTCGCCCGGCAACCGGTCGCGATCGTCGGGTTCGACCTCAAGGGCGGGGTCGAGCTGTCCCCCTACGGGCCGCGGCTGTCGGCCCTGGTGACCACTCGGGCCGATGCGGTCAAGCTGCTGGCCGAACTGATCGGCATCATGGGCGCCCGGATGCTGGCTTGCCGTCAGCACGGCGCCCGTGACATCTGGCAACTCGCCGACGCGCTGCGGCCGATCCCCATCGTGGTCCTGGTGGATGAGCTTGCCGAGCTGTACCTGACCGCCGACAAGGCCGAAAAGGACGAGGTCACCAAGACCGCTACCGCGCTGCTGCGCATCGCCCAGCTTGGGCGGGCCTTCGGTATCCACCTGCTGTTGTCCGGGCAGCGCATCGGCTCCGACCTCGGCCCCGGGGTGACCGCGCTGCGCGCCCAGATCGGCGGACGCATCTGCCACCGCGTCAACGACCCCGAAACCGCCGTGATGACCCTCGGCGACCTCGATCCGGACGCCCTGGTCGCCGCCCGGTCCGTCCCGCCCGGCATGCCCGGGGTGGCGGTGGTCACCGGCGCCGATGGCCGCTGGTGCCGCGCCCGATCTGGCTTCGTCTCCACCACGGCGGCCGAACAAGCGGCGCACGCCTTCGCCGACCGGGCGCCGTCCTGGGACCAGGTCAAGGCGAGCGGCCTGGGCCACCAGCTAGACGCCGCCACTCAGCCCGAGATCGCGGCTTGAAAGGAGGGCTTCACCGATGAGCGCATCGCGCGGACGTGCCGCCCGGCTGGGCGGGTGGCTGCTGGACTCCGGCCCGGTGGCCGTGGTCGCCCTGATCGCCGGTGCGGGCTCCTTCACCCACATCCGCGACACCGCCACCCAGCACGGACAGTCCGGCTGGATGGCCTGGGCCGTGGCCGTCTGCGTGGATCTGACCTGCGTCATGGCCGCCCGCGAACGCCAGCGCGACAAGAAAACCGGCCGCACCCGCACCGGCCTGATCTCCTGGCCCACCCTCGTCCTGGCCGGCGGCGTCATCCTGTCCCTGGCCGCCAACCTCGCCCAAGCACACCCCTCCGTCTGGGGCTGGATCACCGCAGCCACCCCCGCCGCGGCCTTCCTCGTCGCGGTCTCCATGCTCGAACGCCGCGCCGTCCTTAACCGCTCCTCCTCGTCCCCGGCGGCCGTACCCGACTCGGTACCGGTGCCTGTCCCCTCGTCCCCGGGGGCCGTCCCCGTCCTCGCACCGTCCCCCGGGGTCGTCCCCGCGTCGGCGCCCGTCCCCGACTCGCACTCGCGCCCCGTCCCGCAACCGGCCCCGTCCTCGACGCTCGTCCCCGGCTCCGCGCCGTCGACCGTGAGCGAGGACGAACCGCAGCCGGCCTCCGGCGGGCTGCTCGACTGCGCCCGGCGCGTGGCCGCCGAACACCACGCCAGACACGGCAAGCCCATCACCCGCGATGCCCTGCGCGCCCGGCTCGGCATCTCCAACCAACTCGCCACCGACCTACTGCGACAGCTCCGCAACGCCCCCGACCCCGCCTGAAACCGGAAAGGACACCCCGATGGCGCACACCCCCGACCGCCTGGCCTACATCAACGGCCTGCGCGATCTGGCCGATTTCCTCGACACCAACCCCGACCTCCCCACCCCCGACAACACCGTCACCGCCCACTACTTCCCCCGCGGCACCGGCGAGGAGATCCGCGCCCAGGTCGACCACGTCGCCCGGCTGCTCGGCTCCGACGTCGACCCCTACGCGCTCACGGTGGGCCACTACGCCACCGGGATCACCTTCGGCATCGCCCAGTACAGGGCCGTGGGCATCCTCGCCGCCGGCCACACCCGCTGGGCCGCCCTCAGAAGCTACGACGACTCCATCACCCTCGACCCCATCGACCCCGCGCCGGACGCCTGAGGAGCGGCATGGGCGACGACTTCACCGTGATCCGCTACCGCTGCGCCACCTGCGGCGGGACCGGCGTCGACAGCATGGCCGACACCTGCCGCGACTGCGACGGCACCGGAGCAGACAACCACGGGGCCTGACAACCCCGGGCGCCCCCGGCGTGGCCACACAACCGCCAAGTTCCGCGCCACGTCGGGGGCCATCCCCGAACCGAACCCTGTGAAGACCCGGAAGGGACACGCCCCATCATGCCCAACCTCGGCAACACCGACGCGGTAGCCGGGATGATCGCCCGACTCCACGACCCCCAATACAGCCGGTGGGCCGCCCAGATCCGCGCGACCGGCGGATGCCGCCAACCCATCCACCTACGCGGACGGGTCCGGCACATCGACGCCGCGACCGGCCACGTCCTGCACACCTACAACACCAACCGCGAACCCGGCGGCGTCCTGCGCGTGCAGTGCAAGACCCGGCGGGCCTCCCGCTGCCCGGCCTGCGCCGAGATCTACCGCGCCGACACCTACCAGCTCATCCGCGCGGGCCTGGCCGGCGGCAAAGGCGTCCCCGCCTCGGTCAGCGCTCACCCGGCGCTGTTCGTCACCCTCACCGCCCCCTCCTTCGGACCCGTCCACACCCGGCGCGAGCAGAGCGGCGAGGTCCTGCCCTGCCACCCCCGGCGCGACGCCGACAAGTGCCCGCACGGGCGCGTCATCTCCTGCACCGCCCGGCACGGCGACCAGGAACACCGCCTCGGCGAACCGCTCTGCCCGGACTGCTACGACTACGCCGCGAGCGTGCTGTTCAACGCCCTGGCCCCTGAACTGTGGCGCCGCTTCACCCTCGCCCTGCGTCGCCACCTGGCCAAACTGCACGGCCTGACGGTCAAGGAACTGGGCGAACATCTGGTCATCTCTTTCGCCAAGGTCGCCGAGTACCAACGCCGCGGCGTCGTCCACTTCCACGCCGTCATCCGCCTCGACGGCCCCGGCGGCCCTGACGCTCCTCCGCCGGCCTGGGCCGATCGTGACGCCCTGGCGCAAGCCGTACAGCACGCGGCCGGCGCGGTCAGCGTCCCCGTTCCGGCCCTGGCCGGTGAGCCTGCCCGCGTCCTGCGCTGGGGCGCACAGCTCGACGTCCGGCCCATCGCCATGCACGGCGAACTGACAGAGCCGGCGGTCGCCGGCTACATCGCCAAGTACGCCACCAAAGCCGCCGAATGCGTCGGCACCGTCGACCGGCGCATCAACTCACCCGACGAGGTGACCGGCCTGGGCCTGCGTGAGCATCCCCGGCGGCTGATCGCCGAGTGCTTCCGCCTGGCCCAACTCGACCGGCTCAACGAACTACGCCTTGCCCAATGGGCACACATGCTCGGCTTCCGCGGCCACTTCTCCACCAAGTCACGGCGCTACTCCACCACCCTGGGCGCCCTGCGCGCCGCTCGCGTCGACCACATGCGCGACGAGGAGATCAGCACCGGGCGCCTGCCCTTGTTCGACGAGGACACGGTCCTCGTGATCGCGCATTGGGAGTACGCCGGTAAGGGCCTGTCCGCAGGGGATCAGGTCCTCGCTTCGTACCTGACGGGGCGGCTAGAGCCTGCTACGTCGGCACTTGCGGAGGTTGGCCCATGAACCGCCGCGACGAACTCATGCCGTTGTCCCAGGTCCTGGAAGAGCTGGGCGGCATCTCTCGCCGGACGTTCTACCGCTGGCGTGAGCTGGGCCGCGCGCCCGTCTGCGTCAAGCTGCCGAACGGAGATCTGTTCGTCTGGCGCAGCGACTTCACGGTGTGGCTTGAGTCCCGGCGGGAGGCGGCGTGAACGCCAGCTATGACGTGAAGTTCTTCGAGATCTACCGGAATCAGTCCAGTAAGACGCCGTCCTATGTCGCGCGCTGGTCTGTCGCCGGCCGTCGTACGTCGAAGACCTTCCGGACCAAGGAACTCGCCAACAGCCACATGCGTGACCTTCGGATGGCTGCCAGGAATGGCGAAGCGTTCGACATCGACACCGGACTACCCGAGTCGAAGCTGGCATCTGAGCCGAACCGGGACGGCCCTACCTTCCTGGCCTTCGCACATCGGTTCATAACCCAACGATGGAAGACCTCAGCGGCCCGAACGAGGGAGACCGACGTCTATGCTCTGTTGGCCTTGGTCCCGGCCCTGGTGAAGGACCTGCCCGGCCGGCCCGACGATGGCGACATGCGCCGAGTCCTCCGGGAGTACTACCTGCTTCCGGGCGAGCGGCGCGGAGAGCTGCCAGCCGAGCAAGCCCCGGTTCTACGCTGGCTCGAAACGGCGTCACTGCCCCTGGCCGACCTCGAACAGGCGCGCGTGATCCGGCTCGCCCTCGATGCCATCTCCGTGACCTTCAAGGGGGAGCGCGCGGGAGCGAACACGGTCCTGCGTAAGCGAGAGGTCTTTCACCATCTCCTCGAACTGGCCGCGGAAGAGAAGGTGTTTGGCGTCAACCCGCTCAACGGGGTCAAGTGGACGCCTCCGGAAGCGGTGGACGCGGTTGACCCCCGGACGGTGGTCAATCCTCGTCAGGCTCGGGCGCTGCTCGATGCCACGCCTCGTGTCGGCCGCACGCGGGGGGCTCGGATGCGGGCGATGTACGCGTGCATGTACTACGCCGCTCTTCGTCCGGAAGAGGCTGCGGGCCTCAAGCGCGAGAACTGCGACCTGCCGCGGGAGGGGTGGGGCCTGCTCACTTTGGAGACGGCACGGCCCTTCGCGAACAAGCGCTATACCGACTCGGGCGCCGCGCATGACGATCGCGGCCTGAAGCACCGGGCGGACAAGGACACCCGGCCAGTGCCGATTCCTCCGGCTCTGGTGAAGATCCTGCGCGAGCACATCGAAGAGTTCGGCGTGGCCGGCGACGGCAGGCTGTTCGCCACGAGCAAGGGCGGGCTCTACACGAACTCGGCGATCTCCCGCGTCTGGAAGGCGGTACGCCAGCAGGCGTTCACCCCTGCGCAGGTGGCCTCGTCGTTGGCGGCGACGCCGTATGACCTTCGGCACGCGGCTGTCTCCCTCTGGCTTGCCTCCGGCGTCGCCCCTACCGAGGTCGCCAAGCGAGCGGGCCACAGCGTAGAGGTCCTACAGCGTGTGTACGCGAAGGTGATCGACGGACAGAGGGAACTAGCGAACTCCAAGATCCTGAACGCTCTGAACGAGTGATCGCGAGCGGTTGCGGAATGGCCTCGGGTTACCCCCGGGGCCATTCGCATATTTGGGCTGACCTGGCAAACGGCTCCAAGGGGCATTGCATACATATTTTGCACGGGTGGCATACGACTGCCTACGGCTGCATGTCACTGGTCTCGATGTGTCGGACGAGTGATTATCGAAGGGGATTCTGCGCTGCCGGGCCGGCGACCTCTCTTTGTTCTGCTCTCCTTCTGGCCAACCACCACAGCGATAGTGCTATAGCTTGCGCTATGCCGTAGACCAATATTGGTACTCCATAAGGGCGTCGGGGAGCCCATTGATCCGTAATGGTGGCGTATCCGGAGATTAGAACAAGAGCCGCTTCGCTTGCGGCCAGCCCGATCGCTAGTCGGCCTGGACGGTGATTCCTTGTCCACCTTAACAGCCATCCCGCGAGAAGGCCTTGCACTAATCCCGGCCATGTCATGATGAAGTAGTCCCATGCGTATATGGTATCCGCCTGGCGAACTCCAATTACTATTGCAGATAGAGAGGAGTCGGTGAACAATTTCGCCACGGACAGAGGTAGCGCCATCAAGATGGTAAGGAAATCACCATACATGACATCCCCGAGTTGGCCGTTCAGTGTCATAAAAGTCGCGTGAATTATTGCCCCCACATAACACAATGCTGCAATAATTGCTAGACTGTTGACGATAAGCTTGTTTCTATTCATATGGTAAATCTTCTCTTGTTGACAATCCCGAAAAAGAAAAAAGTGCTCGGGAGGTGGAATTCCTCCCGAGCGGGGTAACATCCTCCTATTGCTTAGATATAGGTGTCCCCTCGCGCACGCACGGCGTTATAGAAGATTACTGCGTAAAGCATGCAGGCCGCTCGCTTGTTAATTTTGCCTACGGGGTCCCACTTTGGGTATCCTGGGCACACTTTTTGTGTGAGGATGGTTTGGAATACCGCGTCCACGGAAGGTCGCTTGCTCCTAGCGAGATATCCAGAGCGAATAAGTCCGTAGCCGTAGTCATGAGAATTGCACGCTACTCGGAAATTCAGCCAGTAAACTGGATAGTCGCCGACTACGGGAGCGCTGCATCCGTCATTATTGACACCCATGACGGATGCACCCGTTTTAGTTTTCTGCCAGTACGGTGATCGGAGTGTGACGCCAGTCCCCTGCTGTACGTCAACGGCATGAGGACATCGGCCGTACAGCATGTAATCCGCTGCATAGGGGGCGCAGCTTGCAGCCGCCGCCATGCGGCCAAGGCTTGGCGGAGCTACCTGGGTGGCAGTGCTCAACTTGCCCGGGGCTGCATAAGTCAGGTCCCAAGTTCCGTCTGCGGCACTGGTCAAACGCGTGATGTTTCCTGCCGTGTCGTAATTGTATGACGTTACCTTGATCGGTTCGCCGTCTGTCTGTCGTACGTCTTGGACTTCTCGAAGGCGCTTCGCGCTGTCGTAAGCATAACGAACGGCGGTAATCAACGCGACATCACCGCCCTCTCTGTCAGACTCTTGTGAGACATAGGACGAATGAGTCCTCATGATGTGAAACAGAGCTAGACAGGACGATCGAGACAGTGACGATGACC
>NZ_JBEZFH010000100.1:0-24668 GCF_040649355.1 Sphaerisporangium sp. NPDC049002
GGCCACATCTGGTACCCCTCCTACGGGTTCCACACCGAGCGCGGCCTGATCGTCGCCGAGCGCGGCGGGGATGTCGACGCGGCTGTGGTAGGCCTCGGTGAGCAGCAAAGGCAGCACCACGGCCTCGTCCAGGCCGGCCAGCGCCTCGCCGAGCGAGGGCCGGGAATGGTCGAGGTAGGCCGCGTGGACCGGGACGCCGGGGCGCGCGAGCCGTACCTCGTCGAGGAGGGCCTCCACCGTGGCGGACGCGCGCGGGTCACGTGACCCGTGCGCCACCGCCACCAGAGGCGGGAGATGCCCCTGGAGGAGGGCCGTCGCGGGCAGCCGGGAGTCGGCCGGTGCCGGCGGTCCGGGCACGGCCCTCGCGAGAGGTCGGGCCGGGCCCCACCGGGAGGTGGTCACTACGTCCTCACTGTCAGATGTGGATGCCGCACTCGGTCTTGCCCAGGCCGGCCCAGCGTCCGCTGCGCGGGTCCTCGCCGGGGGCGACCTGGCGGGTGCAGGGCGCGCAGCCGATCGAGGGGTAGCCGTCGTAGTGCAACGGGTTGATGAGAACTCCGTTGTCGGCCATGTAGTTGTCGACGTCGTCCTGGGTCCAGCGCGCGATGGGGTTGACCTTGACCATCTGGCGCTTGGCGTCCCACTCGACGACCTTGGTGTTCGCGCGGGTCGGCGACTCGTCGCGCCGGATGCCGGAGATCCAGGACAGGTACGGCTCCAGCGCGCGGTTCAGCGGCTCGACCTTGCGCAGGTAGCAGCACAGGTCGGGGTTGCGGCCGTTGAGGCGCGGGCCCAGCTCGCGATCCTGCTCGGCGACCGTGCGGGACGGCGTGATGTTGATGACGTTCACGTCGTACACCTGCCGCACGGCGTCGCGGGTGCCGATCGTCTCGGCGAAGTGGTAGCCGGTGTCGATGAACAGCACGTCGACGCCCGGCTTCACCCGGCTGACGAGGTCGATCAGCAGCGCGTCGCTCATCGAGGAGGTGAGGCAGAGCCGGTCGCCGAAGGTCGCCGCCGCCCAGCGGATGATCTCCAGCGCGGAGGCCTCCTCCAGGAACTCGGCCGCCGAGTCGACGATGCTCCGCAGGTCGAGCACGCCGCGCTGGCGTTCCAACCCGGTTTCGATCTCGACAATGGTCATGGCTTGCTCACCACTCCTCGTTCGTCAGTGTGTGCGGGCGTCGCGGGGCGCGGCAGAGCACTGGGCTCGCCGCCGCTCATGAACGCACGCCGATGCCGAGAAACTTCAGCTTGAAGGCGCGGGCGCACGACCTGCAGTACCAGCCGCCGTCGCCCTCATAGGGTTCGAGGTCCTCGTCGCCGCAGTACGGGCAGTGGAAGGGGACCGCGCGCTCGGTCACGCGGGCCACCCCCTCAGCGGGCCCTGGCCGGAGCTCACGTGAGGTCCGCCTCGTCGGCCCGCTGGACCCATTCGGAGAAGGTCTCCGCGTCGTTCTTCTGGCCCTGGAAGTTCTTCAGGACGCGCTCGACGTAGTCCGGAAGCTCCGCGGCGGTCGCCTTGAGCCCGCGGACCTTGCGGCCGAAGCCGGGGTTCACGCCCAGGGACCCTCCCAGGTGGATCTGGAAGCCCTCCACCTGGGCGCCGGTCGCGTCGGTGATGAGCTGGCCCTTGAGCCCGATGTCCGCGACCTGGATGCGGGCACAGGAGTTCGGGCAGCCGTTGACGTTGATGGTCAGGGGGTCGGTGAAGTCGGGAAGGCGGCGCTCCAGCTCGTCGATGAGGTCGGAGGCGAGCCCCTTGGTCTCGACGATCGCCAGCTTGCAGAACTCGATGCCGGTGCAGGCCATCGTCTGGCGGCGGAACGTGCTCGGGTTGACCTGAAGGTCGGCGGCCTCCAGGTCGGCGACGAGGCCGTCCACCTTGTCGGGCGCCACGTCCAGGATGACCATCTTCTGCTCGACGGTCGTGCGGACGCGGTCGGAGCCGTACCGCTCGGCGATGTCGGCGATCAGGTTGAGCCGGTCGCCGTCGAGCCGCCCGACCTTGGGAGCGAAGCCGACGTAGTAGTTGCCGTCCTTCTGCCGGTGCACGCCGACGTGGTCGCGGCGCCCGCCACGCGGCGCCTCGGGCGCGGGCCCGTCGGGCAGCGGGTAGCCGAGGTACTCCTTCTCAAGGACCTCGCGGAACCGCTCGGGTCCCCAGTCGTTGACCAGGAACTTGATGCGCGCGCGGTGGCGGAGCCGGCGGTAGCCGTAGTCGCGGAAGATGCCGATGACCCCGGCCCACACCTCGTGCACCTGCTCGGGCCGGACGAAGGTGCCGAGCCGCTTGCCCAGCATGGGGTTGGTGGACAGGCCGCCGCCCACCCACAGGTCGAAGCCCTTCTCGCCGTGCTCGTCGGCCACTCCGACGAACGCGATGTCGTTGATCTCGTGGACCGTGCAGTGCGCCGGGCAGCCGCTCATCGCCGACTTGAACTTGCGGGGGAGGTTCGAGTACGCCTTGTCGCCGATGTACCGCGAGACGGTGTCCTCGATCTGCGGGGTGGCGTCGATGACCTCCTCGGCGTCGATGCCGGCCAGCGGGCAGCCGAGCATGACGCGCGGGGTGTCGCCGCAGGCCTCCATGGTCGACAGCCCGACGGCCTCAAGCGCCTCCCAGATCGCCGGGACCGACTCGACCTCGATCCAGTGGAGCTGGATGTTCTGCCGGTCGGTGACGTCGGCCGTGCCCCTGGCGTAGGTGTTGGCGATGTCGGCGATCGTGCGGAGCTGGGCCAGGCTGAGCTGCCCGCCGTCGATGCGGACGCGGAGCATGAAGTAGCGGTCGTCGAGCTCCTCCGGCTCCAGGATCGCGGTCTTGCCCCCGTCGATGCCCGGCTTGCGCTGGGTGTAGAGGCCGAACCACCGGAACCGCCCGCGAAGGTCCGCGGGGTCGATCGAGTCGAATCCCTGCTTCGAGTAGACGTCGATGATCCGCTGACGGACGTTGAGCCCGTCGTCGTTCTTCTTGTTCTCCTCGTTCTTGTTCAGCGGCTCACGGTAACCGAGAGCCCACTGGCCTTCGCCTCGCGGGCGCTTGTGGTGGCGGTTCGCAGGCCTGGGCGGGCTGGTCATGGTGCGTCCTTTGCCGAGAATGGTCATCAGGTCACACGCACGCGGACAGGCCTGCCTCCCGGCTCAACGGCGAGTGCGGGGGCACAAAAAAAGGACGCCTGTCACGCGCCCGTGCTGGCAGAAGTCAACAGGGAGCGACGATCAACGGGCGTCACTACAGATGGCACTGCGGACACGCAGGAAGTCGACGTGGCGTCGCACGACGAGAAGCGGATCCGCTGGCATGTCCCAGACAATACCCCCCGTGTGCCGGATGTCCAATATCGGGTCCACAATTTGGACTTCCGGCGTGCTCAGCCCTGGCCCGGCCAGGAGAGCGGAGGCTCCCGGGGCTCGTCCGGAGGCCGGTGCTGACAGTCGCACCAGGAGCCGCCGGGGCACTCGTCGTGCCGGTCGTCCTTGCACTCCTCACAGATCACATCCCCCATTTTCCTCCTGTTCCTTCTAGAACATGACTCGGTTACGCTGGCGCGAGCCCCACGTAACGCGGAGGTGTCATGGGCGTCTCCATGTCCGAGCTGATCGCCGATCTCCGGGCGGAGAGCGCGGAGCTGACAGCCATGATCCGCACGCTGGACCCCGACGGCTGGGCGCTTCCCACCCCGGCCGAGGGATGGGACGTACAAGACCAGATCGGGCACCTGGCGTGGTTCGACGACGCCGCGACCACGGCCGCGACCGACCCCGACGGCTTCCGGGTGGCGCTGCCGGCCCTGATGGCCCGAGGCGACTCCGCGGTGGACGAGATCGCCGCCGCCGCGCGCAGCCTCGCGCCGGAGCAGGTGCTCGACTGGTTCCGCACGGCCCGCGCCCGTAGCCTGGACGCCTTCGAGAGGCTCGGCGCCCAGGTACGGCTGCCGTGGTACGGGCCGGACATGTCGGCCGCCTCCTTCGTCACCGCGCGCCTGATGGAGACCTGGGCGCACGGGCAGGACGTGGCCGACGCGCTGGAGATCGTGCGCGTGCCGACCGTCCGGCTCCGCCACGTGGCCCTGCTCGGCGTGCTGGCCATGCCGTACGGCTTCGCGATGCGGGGGATGGATCCACCGCCGGATCCCGTGCGGGTCGAGCTGACGCTCCCGGACGGGACCCCGTGGAACCACGGCCCGCGGGACGCCGCCGACCTGGTCAGCGGCCCGGCGCTCGACTTCTGCCTGCTGGTCACCCAGCGCTGCGACCTCGCCGACACCGGCCTCGCGGTGAGCGGCGCGACGGCCACGCGGTGGATGTCGGTCGCCCAGGCGTTCGCGGGACCGCCGGGCGGCGGCCGTCCCCCCGGCCAGGCGAGGGCGCTCGCCTAGCTCCCTGACCTGCAAGGAGTTTCGGAGCCTCCCTTGACGGTCGCTTGACCGGACCCCGGGCTGATTTGCCCTTAAAAGCTAATATGGGAGGTTGCAATCGCCTCCCCCGGTAGAACGCCGCCGTACGGGGTAGACGCCGCGAACGGAGATCGTTGCAGGGTGGGGTCGTGGTAGAGCCATGTTGCGAATACCTTTGGATGCCATGACGTCCACCGACGCTCCGACCAGGTCGTCCGGCCCCCGGGGCCGGGCGGCCCGCTGGAGGTTGGTCAGGGCCAGGGCCAGGAAGAACGCCACGGCGGGCCTTTCGGTGGTCCAGGGGTCCCGAGCCTGGCGGGCCGTCGACGGGTCCCGCCTGTGGGCGCTGGCCCGCGCGACGACGGTGGCGGGGTTCAACTACCGCGTGACCGGTCTCGCGGGCGAGGCGGCGTTCTTCGCGCTGTTGTCGCTGCCCCCGTTCGTCCTCGGGCTGATCGGCCTGCTCGGCCACCTGAGCGGCATCCTCGGCTCGGGCACCGTGGCCGAGACCCGGGGGTGGGTGCTGGAGCAGGCGCACCTGTTGTTCACCGGCAACACGGTCGACCGGGTGGTGCAACCCCTGCTCGACGACGTCCTCAAGGGCGGCCAGGTCTCGCTGATCTCCGTGGGCTTCCTGCTCGCGCTGTGGTCGGGCTCGCGGGCCCTGTTCGTCTACGTCGACCTGATCTCCATCGCCTACGGCCTCGGAGAGGCCCGGGGCATCATCCGCACCCGCATTCTGTCGTTCGGGCTCTACATCGCGGCCCTGGTGATCGGTCTCATCGTCATACCGGTGCTGGTGATCGGGCCCACGCTCCTGTCGGGGGCGCTGCCTCAGTACAGCGGTCTAGTAGGGGTCCTGTACTGGCCGGTGGTCGTCATCGGGTCGGTGATCGTCCTCACGCTCCTGTACCACGTCAGTGTGGCCGTACGGACGCGCTGGTGGCGCGAGATGCCCGGAGCGCTGCTCGCCCTGCTCATCTGGATCGTCTGCGCGGCGATCCTGCGCGAGGTGCTGGCCGCCTGGTTCACGCCGCTGTCCATCTACGGCTCGCTGGCAGCCCCTATAGCGGTGCTGCTGTGGCTTTACATCACGGCGCTCGCGGTGCTCATCGGGGCCACGCTCAACGCCGAGTTCGACCGCCTGTGGCCCGACGGAACGAGCCGGAACGGCGAGTCCGCTATCGTCTAACGCGACGTGACCGGCGCGTCTGGGTGGGGTCACCACCAGGGAGCGAAAGGGTCGGAGGCCGAGCGCCTGGGTCTTCGCCAGATGCCAACGAAGGGTAGGGCCATGAGTTCTCTTTCGGACGTCGACCCGGAGATCGCCGAGCTGATCAGGGCGGAGGAGCGCCGGCAGGCCGACACCGTCAAGCTGATCGCCTCGGAGAACTACGTCTCCAGGGCCGTCCTCGAAGCCACCGGCAGCGTTCTGACGAACAAGTACTCCGAGGGCTACGCGGGCAAGCGTTACTACGAGGGGCAGCAGGTCATCGACCAGGTCGAGACCCTGGCCGTCGACCGCGCCAAGTCGCTGTTCGGCGTGAACCACGCCAACGTCCAGCCGTACTCCGGCTCGCCGGCCAACCTCGCGATCTACATGGCGTTCCTCAACCCGGGGGACACCGTGATGGGCATGGGCCTGCCCTTCGGTGGCCACCTGACCCACGGCTGGTCGGTCTCGGCCACCGGCAAGTGGTTCAACCCGGTCAGGTACGGCGTGCGCCAGGACACCGGCCGCATCGACATGGACGAGGTGCGGTCCATCGCCCTGGAGCACCGCCCCAAGCTGATCTTCTGCGGCGGCACCGCGATCCCGCGCACGATCGACTTCCCCGCCTTCGCCGAGATCGCCCGCGAGGTCGGCGCCATCCTCGCGGCCGACATCGCCCACATCGCGGGCCTGGTCGCCGGTGGGGCCCACCCCTCGCCGGTGGGTCACGCCGACGTCATCTCCACCACCACGCACAAGACGCTGCGCGGCCCGCGTGGCGCCATGCTGATGGCCACATCGGAGGAGCACGCCAAGGCCCTGAACAAGGCCGTGTTCCCCGGCCTCCAGGGCGGCCCGCACAACCACACCACGGCCGCGATCGCCGTGGCGCTCCGCGAGGCCGCGACCGACGAGTTCAAGGCCTACGCCCGGCAGGTGGTCGCCAACGCCAAGGCGCTGGCCGACGAGCTGTCGAGCCGAGGGTTCGACCTGGTCTCCGGTGGCACCGACAACCACCTGATCCTGATCGACCTGACGTCCAAGGGCGCCGCGGGCAAGCCGGCCGCGCAGGCACTCGACCGCGCCGGCCTGGAGACCAACTACAACACCGTGCCGTTCGACCCGCGCAAGCCGTTCGACCCGTCGGGCCTGCGCATCGGCACGCCGTCGGTCACGAGCCGCGGCATGGGCGAGGCCGAGATGCGCCAGATCGGCGCCTGGATCGACGAGGTCGTCACCGCCATCGCCAAGGACGACGCCGACGAGGTCATCGCGCGCGTCCACGGGGAGGTCAGCGAGCTGACCGGCAAGTTCCCCGCGCCCGGCCTGAGCTGAGCCCGGAGTCCCGTGGCGCCCGGCCGGGCCCACGGGGAAAATGTGTTGCCCGCGACGGCCGGGCCCGCGATAAAGTGGGCCCGGCTTCGCCGCTTTCGAAGGACGCGGCCCCGGCGACAGGGAGGTGAGGAAGATGCGGGTCTTTCTGAGGATGCCCATGTCCATTTCCTCGTCCATTTCCTCCCGGGCGCCGCTCACGCGCTGAAGCCGCAGGGCGCCCGGTTCTCGAAGGGTGCCTGCGTTGACCACTTTCGGTCATGATCTTTTCTCTCTCGGCTGGAACGAGTCTCTCGCCGCCGATCTTCCTGGTGGCGCCGTCCCCGCCCGTGTGGCCCGCGTCGACCGCGGCGCCGCCGACGTCATCACCGCCGACGGCCACCACACCGCCCAGTACGCCGCCCGGCTGCGCAGGGCGACGGCGAACGACCCGGTGGCCCTGCCCTGCGTGGGCGACTGGGCCGCGCTCACCCGGCAGGCGGAGGGCCGCTACGAGCTCGACGCGATCCTCCCGCGAAGGACCGCCCTCGTGCGCGGCGGCGTCGCGCGCGACTCGCGGGGCGGCCTGTCCGGCGACTCGCGGGGACAGGTGCTGGCCGCGAACGTCGACGTGGTGTTCGTCGCAGAACCGGCGATGCACGCCGACGACTTCGCCGATCTCGGCCGCGTGGAGCGGCTGCTCGCCCTGGCCTGGGAGAGCGGGGCCCGGCCGGTCGTGCTCCTCACCAAGTCCGACCTCGTCGGGCAGCACCTGCCGGGGCTGCTCGACGACGTGGCGGCGGTCGCGCCCGGCGTGGACCTCCACGCCGTCTGCTCGGTCAACGGGGAGGGGGTCGAGGTGGTGCGGAGCCACCTCGACGGCTCGCGTACCGCGGTGGTACTCGGGGCCTCGGGCGCGGGCAAGTCGACGCTGGTCAACGCGCTGGCGGGCGAGACCGTGATGGAGACCCAGCAGGTGCGCGCGGGCGACGGGCGCGGCCGTCACACCACCGTGCACCGCGAGCTGATCCCGCTGGCCGGCGGGGGCCTGGTGATCGACACACCGGGGATCCGCCGGGTGGGACTGTACGAGATGAGCCAGGGCGTCGACCTGGTGTTCTCCGACATCGAGGAGCTGGCCGAGGGCTGCCGGTTCGACGACTGCGCCCACCGGACCGAGCCCGGTTGCGCCGTCCTCGAAGCCCTGGAGTCGGGCGAGCTGCCGGAACGCCGCCTGGAAAGCTGGCGCAAGCTCCAGCGCGAGGCGGCGTGGATGGCCAGGCGCGGCGACGCCCGGCTACGCGCCGAGGAGACCCGCAAATGGAAGATCATCCATAAATCCATGCGCAACCAGGGCCGTCCCTGACCGCTTGCGGCGAGGGAGAAAGGGTACGAAATGGGGCATGGGCGCTAGTCGGCGGGTGTCCTTGCCCTTCGCCGACAGGGCGGAGGCGGGCGCCCAGCTCGCCGAGATGCTGGCGGACCTCGGCCTCGCCGATCCGGTGATCCTCGCCCTGCCACGCGGGGGCGTGGCGGTGGCGGCACCGGTCGCCGAACGGCTGGACGCGCCGCTGGACGTCCTCGTGACCCGGAAGATCGGCCACCCCGAGCAGCCCGAGCTCGGGGTGGGCGCGATCGCCGAGGGCGGGGAGCCGGTGCTCGACGTCGCGTTCCTGTCGCGGCTCGGGCTCACAGAGGCGGACGTCATGGCGGTCGTCGAGCGGGAGAGGCGCGAGCTCGCGAGGAGGGTCACCGCCTACCGGGGGGAGCACACGCTGCCCAGGCTGGCGGGGCGGGACGTCGTCGTGGTGGACGACGGGCTCGCGACGGGCGCGACGGCTCGCGCGGCGCTGCGCGCCGTGAGGGCGTCCGGGCCACGGAGGCTGGTGCTGGCCGTGCCGGTGGGGTCGCCGAGGACGGTCGCGGAACTCAGAGACGAGGCGGACGAGGTGGTCGTGATCGCCACCCCGCCCGGATTTCACGCTGTCGGCCAGTGGTACGTGCGGTTCGACCAGTTGACGGACGCGGACGTCCTCCGCCTGCTGCGGCTGGGGCGGTGAACGAGAGGGTTCGCCTGCGTAGGGGACGGGGGAAGGTGTGGGTGCCGACCCGGAGGGGAATGACACCCGCATGATCATGCGGCAATTGCGGCCCTGGAGGCGTACAGGAGCGGAGAAGCCGCATGATCATGCTGGGGAACATGCCGGTGGAGGTTCAGGCAGCGCTGATTCCGGCGCTCGCGGCACGCCGCATGCGCCGACGGCGCTCGGACGCGCGCTCGTCCTCGTTGAGCCCGCCCCACGTGCCGTACTTCTCCGGACGTGAAAGGGCGTAGTCGAGGCACTCCGCACGGACAGGGCACTGGGCGCAGATGGCCTTGGCCTTGCGCTCGCGGATGTCGCGCTCCGGCTGACGCTCGCCGTCGGGACCGAAGAACAGCACAAGGTCCTCTCCCCGGCACGCGGCGTCATCCTGCCAACCCCAGCTGGGGCGCGGGCGGGCGATCTGCCGACGTACCTGAGACATGAGAAACCACCTTAGGTGAGAGGTATTTCGTGTTTGTGCCGCATTGGACGCATATGGCGTCCCTGGTTCCAACGCCGTGATAGTCCGTGGTGTTCCCGGCTCCGGCAGGAGCCTCAGGTCAGAACAGGCGTGCCACGCTGGAGATGCTCCAGCGCCGCCAGCCTGTAGGTCATGATCGTGTCAGCGCACGCCATACCGCATGGCGCGAACACCGTCCGCTCGACCACAACCCGGAACCGGACGTCCCCGTGGCGCACAATCGCCTCGGTGACGTCACCGTCCAGCCTGGTGGATTCCACGGCCACTCCGCCTACCGAGAGCTCGCCCGTGTGTGCCCGGACGAAATGCTCGGCGGCCTGCGATGGCTCAGGGATGCCTGCGCGTCCCCGGAAACGGTCGAGAACGATCTCACCGTGCCGGTACGCGTTTGCCGCCGCGATCGCAGCAGCCTGAGACATGCTGCCGTAGTAAAGCCCGTGTGGCAAGCACACAAGGTTAGCGGCGTATCGATCGCCGCCCACATGAGTGGTTTCCCACACTCTTCCCGGCAGGCTCTCACCCAAAACCCGCGCGATGGGAAGGCCAATGCGGGCACAACACGCGTTGCGCCTGGCATGCGTGCAGACCAGGAACACCGGCTCCTTCACCAGTATGCAGGACTCCGGAACCACTCCGCGCACAAGAGATCCCAGGTCAAGATCGCCGGGGTTCTCGAAGAACCCCTCGGCGATCCAGGGGGAGGGCGCCGTGGTATCCGCCACCAGGACCCTGACCGGTCCCCGAGCCGCGCGGCGCTGCAGGGGCCGCCTGATGAGCTGGGGCCGAATGCCCAGGTCGGTGGCGCGTTCGATGAGAGCGTGGGTCCCCGCGGGCAGCTCGCACTCAGGCAGGTGTGACGCCCACGGCCCGGCATGCTCGATGAGCAGCCACAACCGGGCGCCGACGGTGGCGCTCGCAAGCGCCGGCACCTCGCCCGTATGGCATCCGGCCGGGTGTTCGCACCCCCGTGCCCGGTCTCTCGTCACGCGTTCCTCCCGTCCGACTTAGGTAAGACTAACCTAACGGTAAGGGGTGTGCGCGGATCTCAGGGGTATCCATTTTTCCCACCCCTATGCGGGTGCCTGGTGTGACATAACTCACGTGCCGATCTTGCCGAGTAGGTTGCCGTGAGCGCCGGTCCGGAGCTACCGGGAATGGTCGCGCAGCACCCGCTCCGCCGCGGGAAGGGCCGCGGCGCGGTCCTCGGGCACCAGCCCGACGCGGGTGCGGCGGTCGAGGAGGTCGCCCGCGTCCAGCGCGCCCTCGTGCCGCACCGCCCACACCAGCTCGGCCACCGTGACCCCCAGAGGCAGCGTCTCCGCCAGCTCGGGATGCCGCTCCGCGAGCGCGTGGACGGCCGCCGCCTCCGAGCCGTACCGCTCGGTCAGCCTCGGCGGGACGCCTTCCGGCGAGCGCACGGCCATGTCGGAGCCCACTCTGTGCGCGCCCACGAGGGGCAGGCGGGCCGTACGGCTGCGGGGGGCGTGCGGGAAGGCGGCGTCGACGGCGTCCTCGGCCATCCGGCGGTAGGTGGTCAGCTTCCCGCCGACGATCGTCACGAGGCCGTCAGGAGCCCTGACGACCGCGTGCCTGCGGGAGAGGTCGGCCGTGCGCCCGTCGCCGGTCAGCAGCGGCCTGAGGCCCGCGTAGGCGCCCGCCACGTCCGCGCGGGCGACGGGAACCTCCAGAACGGAGTTGAGCACCTCCAGGAGGAAGGCGATGTCGGTCTCCGGAACCTCGGGCACGTCGGGGATCGGGCCGTCCACCGGCTCGTCGGTGAGTCCCACGTAGACGCGCCCGTCGGGCTGGGGGAGCACCAGGACGAACCGCGCCCCTTCGCCCGGTATCGGCACGTGCAGGCTCGCGCGGGGCTCGCCGAGGGTGCCGGGCCGCAGGACCAGGTGGGTGCCCCTGGAGGGCCGCATGGAGACCGAGCCGGTCAGCTGACCCGCCCACACTCCCGTCGCGTTGATCACCCTGCGGGCGCGGATCGTGAAGGTCTCCCCGCCCAGCTCGTCGCGGACCTCGGCGCCGTCGCCGGACAGGGCCAGGGCGCGGCACCGGGTGAGCACCCGGGCGCCGTGGGCGGCGGCGGTCCTCGCGATCGCGACGACCAGCCGGGCGTCGTCCACGACCCGCCCGTCGAAGGACACCAGAGCGCCGCGCAGCCCGTACGGGCGCAGGGCCGGCACGAAGGCGCGGGCCCGCGCGGGCGTCACGCGGGACGGGCCGGGGAGCAGGCGGCGCGGCGTCCCCGCCGACGCCCGGAGCAGGTCACCGAGCCGGTACCCCGCCATCAGGACCTCGGCCCGGCCCCTTGACACCTCCGGGGTGAGGGGCAGCAGGTAGGGCTGGGAGCGGACCAGGTGGGGGGCAGTGTGGCGCAGCAGCACCCCGCGCTCGACCGCGCTCTCCCTGGCCACCCCGACCTGGCCCTTGGCGAGGTAGCGCAGCCCGCCGTGGATCATCTTGGAGCTCCACCGGGAGGTGCCGAACGCCAGGTCGTGGGCGTCGATCGCCACGACCGACAGGCCCCGGGAGGCGGCGTCGAGCGCCACCCCCGCCCCGGTCGCGCCCAGCCCGACCACCAGCAGGTCGACGACCGTCTCCCGCGCCTCGGCCAGCTCGCGGGCGCGGCGGGGGGCGTTGAGCGACGCGTCGGGGATGTGGTTCACGGGCCTGGCACCTCTTCCAGGGGACTCCCGGAAGGGGAACCGCAGCCGGGCGTGTCAAAGTGTAGGGCGTGGAAACTCCCGATATCACCGCGGAACCGATGCTCTGGTCCGGCTGGGGCGATCCCGCCAAGGCGGCCGAACTGCCCGAATCCGTCCGAAAGCTGCTGCGCGAGCTGCTCGGCGTGCGCGAGCACGCGCGGCCCGCCGCCAGCTTCGGAGAGATCAGACTGCGCGCCGCCGCCCTGTCCCCGCTGATCCTCGCCGATCTCCGCAAGGCCGTCGGCGGGGAGCACGTCCGGTTCGACGACGACGCGAGGATCCGCCACACGCGCGGCAAGTCCACGCCCGACCTGCTGCGCATGCGCGACGGAGACGGCTCCGACGCCCCCGACGCGGTCCTGCTGCCCGGGTCGCACGACGAGGTGCTGGAAGTGCTGCGCATCTGCGCGCACCACCGGGTCGCGGTCGTGCCCTTCGGGGGCGGCACCTCGGTCGTCGGCGGGCTCGTGGCCTCGCGGCAGGGCTTCGCCGGTGTGGTGGCCCTCGACCTGGCCAGGCTCAACCGGCTCATCTCGGTGGACACCGAGTCGATGGTCGCCGATCTGGAGCCGGGATTGCGCGCCCCGCAGGCCGAGCAGCTCCTGGCCCGGCACGGGCTGACCCTCGGCCACTTCCCCCAGTCCTTCGAGTACGCCACCCTGGGCGGCTTCGCGGCGGCGCGGTCGAGCGGCCAGGCGTCGGCGGGGTACGGCCGCTTCGACGACATGGTGGTGGGCGTGACCGTCGCCACCCCGCGCGGCACGCTGGAGTCCGGCCGCGCGCCGAAGTCCGCCGCCGGGCCCGACCTGCGCCAGCTCGTCCTCGGCTCAGAGGGCGCCTTCGGGGTCATCACCTCCATGCGGCTGCGGGTGCGGCGGGCACCGGCGGAGAAGGTCTACGAGGGCTGGCGGTTCGCGTCGTTCGGGGCGGGGACGGCGGCGCTGCGTCGCGTGGCGCAGGAGGGGCCGCTCCCGACGGTGCTGCGCCTGTCCGACGAGACCGAGACCATGGTGGGCCTGGCCAAGCCGGGGGAGATCGGCGGGGTCCGGCCCGACGCCGGATGCCTGGCCGTCGTCGGGTACGAGGGCGAGGCCGACGACGTCGCCCACCGGCGGGAGCGCACCGCCGCGACCCTGTCGGGGCTGGGCGGCGTCTACCTCGGCCCCGAGCCCGGCGAGGCGTGGGCCCACGGCCGCTTCAGCGCGCCGTACCTCCGCGACGCGCTGCTCGGCGCGGGGGCGACGGTGGAGACCCTGGAGACGGCCTGCTTCTGGTCGGGGATCCCGAGGCTCTACGACGCCGTGCGGCTGGTGCTCAGCGTGGCCCTCGCGCCCGCCGACCAGTCGGGCCCGGGCGGCCCGCCGCTGGTGATGTGCCACCTGTCGCACGTGTACGGGACGGGCGCGTCGCTGTACTTCACCGTGGTGACCTCGCAGACCGCCGACCCCCTCGGGCAGTGGGACACGGCCAAGCGGGCGGTCAACGAGGCGATCGGGCTGGCGGGCGGCACGATCTCGCACCACCACGGCGTCGGCAGGGACCACAAGACGGCCTACGCCGCCGAGATAGGCGACCTCGGGGTCGACATCCTCCGCGCGGTCAAGGAGCGCCTGGATCCGGCCGGAATCCTCAACCCGGGCGTCCTGATCCCCTGATCGCCCGGTCTGTACGGGCGGGGAGGGAAACGTCCGCGAGACCCGATTGGTGAGTCGGCGTGCGATCCACCAAGATCATGGCAAAGATAGGGTCATGGTCGATGTGGAGCGGGCTGCCGCGCGTGGCAAGCGGGTCTCGTCGCGGGTGTCCGAGGAGGGCGCCGGGTGGTCCTGCCAGGAGATGGGCACGTTCCAGAAGCTCCGCCCGAACGAGCGGAGCTTCTCCTGGCTGGGCGTGAAGACCCTGCTGCGCTCGCGCAACGAGATCCTCGCCCAGCTCTTCGGCGACCCGTCCAACGAGGTGCGCCGGCGGTGGATGGCGACACGCGAGGGCGTCGACCCCGATTTCCGGATAAAGCCTGATGTGGGTGGCGAGTACAGCTTCCTGATCATCGGCGACACCGGCGAGGGCGACGCCTCGCAGTACGCCGTGGTGCCCGGCCTGCTCACCATCGGCGCCGGCACCGCCTTCGCGGTCGTCGCGAGCGACGTCATCTACCCGACGGGGTCGGGCAACGAGTACGACGACAAGTTCTTCCGCCCCTACAAGGACTACCCCGCGCCGATCTACGCCGTCCCGGGCAACCACGACTGGTACGACGGGCTCGGCGGGTTCATGCGCGTCTTCTGCGACGCCCCCGCGTTGGAGGCGCGGCGGCAGGGGTTCTCGCTGTCGCCCTCGGGCCTGCGGGGGCTGCTGTGGACCAGGCCCGAGGCGATCGACGAGCCGCGCCTGGCCGAGGCCCGCGCCAGGCGGTCCCTGCCCGGCCAGCGGGCGGCGCAGCCCGCGCCCTACTGGGTGATCGACCTGCCCGGCCTGCTGCTGGTGGGCATCGACACCGGCATCCGCGGCGCCATCGACCGCGACCAGGGGGCGTGGCTGCGCCGGGTGTCCGCCGATCCACGGCCCAAGGTCCTGGTCACGGGCAAGCCGATCTACGACCGCAACCAGTACCACCCGTGCCCGATCGAGGACGGCGGCACGGTCGACGACATCGTCAGGGACCCGGCGAACAACTACGTGGCCGCGATCGGCGGGGACACCCACAACTACCAGCGCTACCCCGTCGAGGCCGGCGGCCGGACCATCCAGTACATCGTGTCCGGGGGCGGCGGCGCGTTCATGCACGCCACGCACACGATCCCCCGCGTCGACATCGGAGGCGTGCGCGAGGACGACTTCAAGTGTTACCCGCTGAGAGGTGACTCGCTGTCGTTCTACAGCAACCTCTACCGTGCCCGGTACCGCATGCCCTGGCTCTACCTCACACCCGACGAGGGCCTGGTGCTGATGTCCAGGCACATCGGCAACACCCCGCCGCGCCCCGTCGGCACGGGCGACGGCACGGCGGGCGCCGGCGGCTCGGAGCCCGCCGCCCCCGGCGGGCCCGTGCGGATCACGGCGCGCATGAAGTGGGCGGCCCGTATCCTCGGCGGCTGGCCGATGCCGTTCCGCCTGCCGGTCGGGCGCACCTTCCACCGCTATTTCTCCGAGCTGTCCGACTGGGACACCCCGCCCTTCTTCAAGAGCTTCCTGCACGTATCGGTGCAGGACGGCACGCTGCGCATCCGCTGCTTCGCGGCCACCGGCTGCCGTCCGCAGGAGATCGAGCCACCGATGGAGGACGAGGTCGCGATCCCGCTCGCCATGGGCGCCGGGTGATCAGGAAGCGGGCTTGAAGCTGCTCCACAGGACGGCCATCGTCTGGCGGTTGTCCGGCTGGTCCCACTCGGCGTCGGGCGCGGTGAACGTCACCTCGAACGCCGTCTCGCCGTCGACGGCGATGTGCCGGGTGACGGCGTGCGTGGTCACGTTGGTCAGGGCGGTGTAGGTGTACTCCCAGACGCTCGCCTGCCACTTGCCGTCCCCGAACGCGGAGGACTCCAGGCGCACCTGGGCGTAGTCGGTGAGCGTGGTCTCGTCCTTGGCCTTGGTGAGCGCGGTCAGGCCGTCGTCGCCGGTGGAGGGCACCTTCTTGATCTGGATGCGCCGCCCCGAGCTCTTCGGGCCGAGGTAGGTCACCGCGTCGGCGGAGGTGGAGACCGTCCAGTCCTTGGGGACCGCGACCGAGGCGCCGGCCGCGGTGCGCGAGCGGAAGCTCGCCGGGATCTCGGTGGGGACGGCCTGGTCGCCTTGGGCCGAGGCATCCGGCGACGACGGCCCTGTCAGGGCGGCGCCGCCGGTGGCCGCGGGCGGGGCGGCGACGTTCTCCTCCGACGGGGAGCCCGCCGGCCACAGCACGAACAGCAGGGCGGCCACCACGCCGACGACCCCCACACCGGCCAGGAGGAGCATGAGGGGGGAGCGGCCCTCGCGGGCGTCGTCCCGCGGCTCCTCCATCACGCGGCGGCGCGTACGGGCGTCCGGGTCCTCCTCGCGCGCGCCCCTGCCGCCGCCCCCGCGGTCCGGACCCGCGAAGGGGTCGCCGGGAAGGTCCTTGGCGAGCTTGTCGGCGAGGTTAGGTGAGGATCCCGCCGGCCACACCCGGGAGCCGGGCGTCCCGGCCACGAGCGGGTCGCGCGCCGAGCCGGCGTCGAACGCCTGGGGGCCGGTGGTGCTCCTGAGGGCGTCGTACAGGTTCGACCGGGTGCCCGGCGAGCTGTTCAGCCCCTCGTAGGGCATCGGCTGCGGTCCTGAAGGGCTGCGCAGCGCGTCGTAGGGGTCGGCGGGTCGCGGACCTGACGGGCCGCGCGGCGCGTCGTAAGGGCCGGGCCGCGGGCCTGAGGGGCTGCGGAAGGCATCGAACGGGTCCTGCTGCGGTCCCGAGGGGCTGCGCAGCACGTCGTACGGGTCCACCGGCTGCGGTCCTGAGGGGCTGCGCAGGGCGTCGTAGGGGTCGGCGGGTCGCGGTCCCGAGGGGCTGCGCAGCGCGTCGTACGGGTCCACCGGCTGCGGTCCTGACGGGCTGCGCAGCGCGTCGTAGGGGTCGGGACGGGAAGCCGTCAGGGCGGAGGGCTCCTCGAAGGGGGCGCGCCGCGAGTCCGATGGGCTCTCCAGCACGTCGTACCCGGCGGGGGCTCCGTAGGGCGTGCCGTGCGCGCCGGTGGAGGACGAGCCGCCGCCACGCGGGCGGAACAGGTCGGCGTGCCCGGCCTGGTCGGGGGAGTCCGGGTCGAACGGGATTCGCACAGGTCCCGACGGGGTCTCGATGATGCGCGAGGGCATCGGCCCCGAGGGCGGATCGAGGGGAGGGAGCATGTGGACCGGCGTGGAGCCGGCCCGCGTGGGCAGGGGCGTCGAGACGGGCCGGTCGCCGAGGAGCGCCAGCCCGGAGCCATGCGTGCGCAGCACCCGTTCGAGCAGCTCCGCGGCCTGCGCGGCCGGCATCCGGTCGGCGGGGTTCTTGCGCAGCAGGCCCTCGATGACCGGCAGAAGGGCTCCGGCGCGCTGCGGGCGGTTGGGCTCCTGGGTCAGCACCGCGCCGAGGACGGCCACCGCGTCCGGCCCCTCGTACGGCGGGCGGCCCTCGACGGCGGCGTAGAGCGTCGCGCCGTAGGACCACAGGTCGGCCGCGTGGGTGATCGGGCGGCCCTGGAGCCGCTCCGGCGGGATGTAGGCGGGCGAGCCCATGAGAAGGCCGGTCTGGGTGATGGTGACATCACCCTCTATCGCGGCGATGCCGAAGTCGGTGAGCACCACGCGATCGGCGGTGAGCAGCACGTTGCCGGGCTTGACGTCGCGGTGGAGGATGCCGGCGGCGTGGGCGTGCCGGAGCGCGTCGAGCACGCGGACGCCGATCTCGGCGGCCTGGACCACCGGCAGGGGCCCGCTCTGCCGCACGGCCTGCTCCAGCGACCACGCGCGGATCAGCTCCATGACGATCCAGGGCCGTCCGTCCTCCTCGACGACGTCGTGGACGGTCACGATGCCCGGGTGGCTGAGCCGCGCGGCCGACCTGGCCTCGCGCAGCATGCGCCGGTGGGCGACCTGCTTGCCCGCGTGGTCGAGGCCGAAGGGCAGGATCAGCTCCTTGACCGCGACGTCTCGGTCGAGGAGCACGTCGTGGGCGTGCCAGACCATGCCCATGCCACCGCGGCCGACCGGTGAGAGCAGACGGTATCGCCGGCCCACCAGCCGTCCCTGACCCTCTGGAGCGACCCCGGCGCCGCCCAAGGGGCCCTTACCCTCGGTCATGGAGGGCGCCCTCCCGAGCGCGCGATCGGTCGTCATACGGCGGTCCCCAATTCACGCTCGTCCGCGTCATTTCCCCATTTTGTGGATCATGCATGGATCATGTGCGTCGTCAAGACGGTGAGGCAGGCCACCGATATTAGGGTCAAAGCCGGGCCAATGGGAATTCGGTCTTCTTTTACGTATCGGCGAGCGCGACCAGAGCCGAGGTGAACGCTTCGGCGGGCGGGCTGACCAGACCCGCGCCGACCTGCCCGGTTCCCGCCACGCGTCCCGCGATGCCGGTGTTGACGACCGGGAGCTGCCCCGTCCTCGCGATCAGCGCGATGTCGATTCCCGTGGGAGTCCCCCTGAAGCCCAGCCCCGGGATCTGGTACGCCGGGTGCTCGGCCAGCGTGATCTCGTACATGGACCGGGTGGCGGCGATGGCGTCGGACACGTCACCGCCGACGAAACGGACGATCGCCGGCGCGGCGGCCATGGCGAAGCCGCCCAGGCCTGACGTCTCGGTGATCGTGGAGTCGCCGATGTCCGGATTGGCGTCGTCCGGCCCGTACGCGCCCAGGTAGAGGCCGTCGGGAACCCCCGCGGGACCGGTGAACCACCGGTCGCCGAGGCCGGAGACCTGGATGCCGAAGTCGGTGCCGTTGCGCGCCATGGCGACCACGAGCGAGGACCCGGGAACGTCCCTGGCGGCGTCGGCGCTGACCTTGCCGGCCGCCATTCCCGCGTTCAGGAAGAAATGGTCGTTGCCGTTGATGAAGCGCAGGACGGCGGCGGCGTGCTCGGGCGACGCCTCCACGATCGCCGGGGCGATCTCGCGGACCATCAGCGAGGTGGCCGCGCGGTTACGGTTGTGCAGCTCGTCGCCCATCTGGAGCGCCTGGGCGATCAGCGACCGCAGGTCGATCGGGCCGTTCACGGCGAGGGCCCCCGCGAGCACCGGCCCGAGCACCTCGCCCATCCAGCGCAGCCGCTCGACGACCTCCGGCCCGTAGGCGCCGTAACGCAGCACCTTGCCCAGACCCTCGTTCAGCGAGCAGTACGCGGTGCCGCCGTGCTCGCCGTCGACGACCTCGAACATCCACATCGACGGGCTCACCACCCCGGCCATCGGCCCGACGGTGCGGTGGTGGTGGCAGGAGTCGAGTTTCACGCTCCCGGAGACCAGCAGGCGCTCGGCCTCCTCGGCGTCGGATGCCAGACCCTCGAGGATGGCGGCGCCGATGAGCGCTCCGCGCATCGGCCCCGAGGCCCGTTCCCAGTCGATGGGGGGCCCGGCGTGGAAGAAGGTGCGCGCGGGCAGGTCGAGCACCTCGCGTGCGGGCCTCACCCCGACGAGCTGGGGACGGGCGGAGAGCAGCCGGCCCACGGCCACCTCGTTGGCGCTCCGCCGGCGCGGGTCGGCCAGCACCTTGGCCAGGGCCTGCGAGGTGCCCGGGAGCGGGGGTCGCCAGTCGACCCCGAGGCGCGGCACGGCCTGCTGGTCGAGCGCTTCGGCGAGCACGGCGGCACCGGCGGTGATCACGCGGGGCTCGCCGTCGAGCATGGACAACCTCACAGGGCACTCCCGATCAGGCTCGCGGCGTGCCTGGCGGCGGCCGCGTTGGAGGTGAACACCGACGCCCCGGCCGCGACCAGGGCGTCCGCCTGCCGGCGCAGGCCCTGCGGGTCGGACTCGGTGCCGACCAGGGCCACCACCACGGCCGTACCACGCTCGCACGCCTCGCGGACGGCGGGCGCGAGGCGGGCCGAGGGATCGGGCTCGGCCGCGTGGCCGAGCACCACGTCGAGCAGCACGACGCCGGACGCCCGCCCGAGCGCCTCCAGGCGCAGGGTCGGATCGATCATCGGATGGGCGCGGCCACGGGTGTACTCGTCATCGCCGAAGTCGGTGAACGCGCCGGACCCCGCGATGATGCGCGCCTCGGTGCACAGCGTGCCGCCCGAGTAGAGCCCTGACAGCCCGGCGCACGGCGTCACCGGCTGCGGGACCGTCCAGGTGGGCCACTCGGGCACCGGCAGGCCGAGGGCGAGCAGGGCGCTCTCGGCCGCGGAGGTCAGGTCGCCCTGTCCCGGCACGAGCAGGGCGGTGACGACCGGCGTCGCGAGGCCCTCGACGGCCCGGCGCACGACCTCGGCCACCTCGGGGGCCGGCGGCTTGGAGATCAGCACGATGAGCTCGGTGGCCGGGTCGGCGTCCAGGGCCGCGAGGGCCGTCAGAGTGGACCGGCCGCCCACCGCCGCCGACAGGTCCCTTCCGCCGACGCCCAGAACGTGGCTCACCCCGGCGCCCGCGTGGTCGAGCAGGCAGGTCACCTGCTGGGCGCCGGTGCCGGAGGCGGCCACGACGCCCACGCGCCCGGGACGCAGGACGTTGGCGAACCCCAGCCCCGCGCCGCCCACGACCGCCGTGCCGCAGTCGGGACCCATCACCAGCACGCCCCGCTCGTTCGCGCGCTCCTTGAGCAGGACCTCCTGCTCCACGGGGATGTTGTCACTGAAGATCATCACTGACAGCCCGGCGTCGATGGCGTCCATGGCCTCGGCGAAGGCGTGCTCGCCCGGCACCGACACCAGCGCGAGAGAGGCGTCCCACGCCCGCGCGGCGGACCGGGTCGTGCGGGGAGGGCTCTCGGTGCGCGCGCCTCCCGGCCCCGCGCCCCTGGCCAGGGCGGCGAACTGCCGTTCGAGCTCCTCGGCCCCGTCCTTCAGCGCCGCGTCCGAGTCGGCCCGGATGGCGACGAGCAGGTCGGACGGCCCGGTCTCGGGTACCGAGAACCCGACCTCCCTGGCCAGTCCGAGGTTCAGCTCGGTCGCCATGGCCACCACCGCGACGGTGACGCCCGGACGGGAGCTCAGCGCCTGGCTGATCCGCATCAGGCTCACCGAATCGTGGTAGACCCCGGCGCGTACCTCCACCAGATCAGTAGTCATGGTCAACGGTCGCTCACCGCCCCTCGTCAGAAGTCCGCTCACAGGTCGATCATCGCTCGCCGCGTCGCCTGCGGGAGCGTATATCTGGTAGTTCACCTGGCCGTTCGCACGCTCCGGCCGAGCGCGACGACCGCCGACGCGCCCGCGCGCAGGCCCCAGGCGAGGTCGGCGCCTGAGGTGTGGCCGAGCCGGAGCAGACGGTGCACGGCGGGTTCGAGCGGCTGGTGGCCGGCGATCCCGCGCAGCACCGCGAGCGCGTCGGAGCAGGCCTGTCCCTGGGCGGCGCAGTGGAGCAGCGTCGCCGAGATCGGGGTGGTGCGGGTGCGCGCGTCGAACGCCACGGTCGCGGCGAGCCAGTCGGCCAGCCAGACGGCCCTGCTCACGCCCGCCGCCCTGCCGATCTGGCGCAGCGCGACCAGCACGCCCGCGAGCATGTCGTCGCCGCTGGGCGTCAGGCCGGGACCGAGGCCCATGAGCTGCTCGGTGGCGGTGATGGCCGCCGTCAGCGAGCCCCGGGCGCAGCCCTCGGCGAGGAGCGCCCCGGCGTCGCCGTCGGCGAGCCCCGGCCGGCGGGCCGACGTCCCGCAGATCTGGCCGAACCGGGGGAGGACCCGCTCCAGCCGCGAGAGCTCGACGCGACCGAGCGGGGGCGCGGGATCCCACCAGCGGCGGACGCGGACGGTGAGGCGGCCGATCTCGACGCACCCGTCGCCGACGGCGGCCTCGTCTCCCGCCGCCGTCACCGGCAGCGGGTCGCTCAGCACGACGGCGTTGGGCAGCCGTGTCGCCTCCCCGGTGACCACCGCCACGACGGACGGCTCGACGTCGGTGCGGACCTCCACATAGACGCAGAGCGGGAACACCGCCAGCACCCGTGCGGGCCGCCGCGGCGACTCCAGCGCCGGGCGAAGCGCGGTGCTCGCCGCGCCGAACGCTTTGGCGTCCGCCGGCGCGCGGTGTTGGATCCGTGTACGCGTCCCCAGTGTCACTCGGCCTCCCCGCGAGTCTGGGGGAACCGTAGAACGGTCCCGGAGATCGGCCGTACGGAGAAAGATGCCAACAGTTCTCCGATGAGTTGGCTCTTGTTGACAGACGCCCTGTTCCGTCAGAATCTCTGAAACAGAGTTCCACCCTGGAGCATCACCATGACAGCTGACCCATCACCCCCGGCGATGCGTTTGGCCTCCACGGGCACCATCATTCACGGCGTGTCCGTGGGCGAGGTGCTCGGCGTCTCCACACTGGCGGGAGCCCGCCTGATCGGCGGCAGGGCCGGCCTCGACCGCATCGTCCAGCGTCTCAACGTCATGGAGGTCCCCGACATCCTCGCGTGGGTGAAACCCCATGAGCTGCTGCTCACCACGGGATACCCCCTGAGGAACACCCCGCAGTCCCTCGGCCGGCTCGTCACCGACCTCGACGAGCGCGGCCTCGCGGCGCTCGGCATCAAGCTCGGCAGATACGTCGACGAGCTCCCGGAGGAGATGGTGGAACAGGCCGACCGGCTCGGCTTCCCCCTGATCCTGCTTCCCAACGACGTCGGCTTCGACGACATCCTCAACCAGGTGCTCACCGACATCCTCAACCGTCAGGCCGCGCTGCTCGCGCGCACGGAGGAGGCGCACAGGGCGTTGGTGCAGATCGTGCTGGCCGGCGGCGGGCTGCGCGAGGTCGTGGCCGAGGTGGCGGGGCTCCTCGACATGGCCGTGGCCGTGGTCGACCCCGCCGGGCACGTGCTCGACGCGGCCGGGGACCTCACCCCGCTGCGGGCCGCCCCCGCGGTCTCCGGCGGCGACTACACGGTCGTCCCCGTCGTCGCGGGCGGCCACCACCACGGGCGCATCGTCGCCCACCGCCCCGGCGGAGCCATCCGGGACGGCGACATCGGGATCTTGGAACGTGCCGCCACGGTGGCGGCCCTCGTGGTGACCCGGCAGGAGGCCGTCGCCGCCGTCGAGAGCAAGTACCGCGCCGACTTCCTCCGCGACGTCCTCACCGGCAGGGGAGGAGTCCGGGTGGCCGCCCGCGCCCGCGCCTTCGGGTGGGATCTCGAACGGCCCGTCGGCGTGCTCGTCGCCGAGATCGACCCCGAGTGGGACATCCCCCCCGACCGGCTGCTCACCGCGTGGGTCACCGCGCTGCGGCGGCACGACCCGCGCGGCGCCGTGGCGGGCTTCTCCCACGAGGTGGTCGCCATCGTCGGGTCGGGCGTCGACATGGCCCGCCTGGCCAAGGACGCGGTGGCCGCCTTCGCCGACTTCCGGCCCGCCACCTTCTCCACGGGCATGAGCAGGGTCGCCCAGGGGGCCGAGCTCCTGCCCGACGCCTACGGCCAGGCTCTGAAGGCGGCACGGGTGGGCCGCCAGCTCCACGGGCCGGGCGCGGTCGCCCACTTCGACCAGCTCGGCGTCTACCGGCTCCTGTCGCTGGTCAACGACACCGCGGAGCTGCACGCGTTCGTCAAGGAGACGCTCGGGCCGCTGGCACTCGACGAGGACGCCGAGAACGCCGACCTGCGCCGCACGCTCCAGGTGTTGCTGGAGACCAACCTCAACGTGGCCGAGACCGCCCGCCGCCTGCACTTCCACTACAACACGCTGCGCTACCGCATCGGGAAGCTGGAACGCATGCTCGGCAACTTCACCGAGGACGCCCACCTGCGCCTCAACCTGACCCTCGCCCTGCACGTCCTCCGCATGCGCGGCATCTAGGAAGGCTAACGGCGGGCCGGAGGTGCCGGTGCGCAAGAGGACTGCTTCTGGGGCGGGCACGTTTGGCAGATCCTTACCATGTGGACGGCCCCTAACAGGTCTAATGTGCCCGCAACGGGAGAGGTCTTCCCATCGCTCATCGCGGGCGGGTGAGGTGTGCTCACCCGGCGGCAGTGCGCGGCACGCGACACGGCAACGCGAAGAGACAACAACGCGAAGAGATGGCAATACGCCGCGGAGGTCCGCCTGCGGGGTGGCCACCGACCGCCCGGCCCGGTCAGTGAAGGGGCTCATATGGCCTTCGGATGGAAGTTGCACGGCGACGGGCGCGGTCTCGCTCCCGGGGAGGTGGTCAAGCCCGACGAGCGGCTGAGCTGGCCGCGCATGGTCGGGTTCGGCGCGCAGCACGTCATCGCCATGTTCGGCGCGACGTTCGTGTTCCCCCTGATCATGGGGCTGAACGCCAATCTAGCGATCATGATGTCGGGCGTCGCCACGATCCTGTTCCTGCTGATCGTGCAGGGGAAGATCCCGAGCTACCTCGGCACGTCGGCGTCGTTCGTCGGCGCCGTGGTCGCGATCCGCGCGGCCGGGGGCGACAGCGCCACGGTCACGGGCGCGATCCTGGTCGCCGGTGTCGTGCTCGCCCTGTGCGGCGTCGCGATCCACTACCTCGGCGTCCGGGCCATCGACAAGATCTTCCCGCCCGTCGTGACCGGCGCGGTGGTCATGCTCATCGGGTTCGGCCTCGCCTACGTCGTGTCCGACGTGTACTGGCCGCAGGACCAGTGGATCGCCCTGATCACCATGGTCGTCACGTTCGTCATCATCGTGGCCTTCAAGGGGTTCATCGGGCGCATCGCCATCCTGCTCGGCCTGGTCATCGGCTTCGTGCTGTCCTGGCTGGCCGACAAGACCTTCGGGAACATCACGGCCTTCAACGCGGGCATCGGGAAGGTCGACACCCACCCCCGGGTGAACTTCCAGGCGGTCGCGGACGCGCCCTGGTTCGGCCTGCCGGAGTTCCACG
>NZ_JBEZFH010000101.1:0-5681 GCF_040649355.1 Sphaerisporangium sp. NPDC049002
GGTGCCGGCGGCGACCACGGCGGTCGCCTGGGGCGCCAGCCGGTCCAGCCACTCGCTCAGGGTCATCGGCTGGCCGGTCTCCGGGTTGTTGCCGAACCCGGACCAGTAGCCCTCCTGCTTGATCGACTCGTTCGGGACCGAGCCCTCGACGACCAGGACGAACGGGTCGAGCCCGCCGCGGGCCGCCATGAAGTACCACTCGATCATGGCGTCCGCGCCCTGCATCGGCCCGCTGTTGAAGTCGATCAGCGGCCAGTGCACCTCGACCTTGGGCAGCCCGGGGAGCGTTCCGAGCACGATGTCCTCGATGCTCGGCTGCATCGCCGCGGTGAGCGCGACGGAGTCACCGTCGCAGCTCAGCCCGGCGTTGATCCAGAGTATGTGGACAACAGGCTCCTCCTGCTCCGGCGCCCTGCTGCCCGCTTTCTCAGTCGTCGCGGCCATACCGCCTCCCCCACTGCTGGTCGGTGTCGGCTCCGAGCACGTGCTGCGTGGCCTCCCAGAGCACGTGGTAGACCGTCGTCTGCGCCTCCTGGATGCGGTGCACGGACGACGACGGGATGACGAACAGGTAGTCGAGGACGTCCAGCTCGGCCAGCTCGGCGAGCCTTCCGCCCTGGTAGCCGGCCAGGCCGACGGTCAGCATGCCCCTGCCCCACGCCTCCTCGAAGGCCTGGACGAGGTTGGAGGACCCCCCGCTGGTCGACAGGCCGAGGGCGATGTCGCCCGGCCTGCCGAGCGCCGCGACCTGCCGCGCGAACACGACGTCGAAGCCGACGTCGTTGGACAGGGCGGTCACCAGGGCGACGTCGGTGGTCAAGGAGAGCGCCGGGAGCGGCCGTCCGTGCCGGGGGTGCAGGAACGCGGTGGCCACCTCCTGCGCGTCGGTGCTGCTTCCGCCGTTTCCGAACGTGAAGAGCCGGCCTCCGGCCTCGAACCGGGCCGCCATCGCCTCCGCGCACTCGGCGAGCCGTTCGGTGTACAGCTCCGCCACCTGCTCGCGCAGCCGTACGATCTCCACGGCCTTGACCTCGGTCGACCGGTTCACGTGCCCCACGGGCGGACGGGTCGCGTGGTCGGCGTGGTCTGCGTGGTCTGCGTGGTCTGCGTGGTCTGCGTGGTCTGCGTGGAGAAAGGGGTACAGGCGGTGTAGCCCTTCGGAGCAGGCCCCGTCATCCATGCCCATCGCCCGTCCCCTTCGTGATCACGGCGATGGCCTCCTTGGCGTGGACGAGCACGGTGTCGCCCGGCGCCGCGTCGACCAGCGCCACGCTCACCTGCTCGTGGACGCCCCCGATCTCGGCGATCGCGAGGCCGTGGTCCATCAGGCGGACCACGAGCGCGGGAAGGGCCTCGTCTGAGCAGGTGAGGCACACATCCGCCAGGCAGTTCACGCGTTCGGTCATCTCACGGCCTCCCGGTCGGGCGCCTTGCGCGGGCTGGACTGGGCGAAGAAGACATGGACGAGCTCCCACAGCACGTGGTAGGCGGTGACGTGGATCTCCTTCACCACCGCAGGATCCTCCGAGCCCGCGACGAGCACGTGGCCGGCCGCCGGGCCGCGCGCGATGTCGCCGCCGTCGCCGCCCACCAGCGCCATCGTGAACAGGCCCAGCTCGTGGGCGGTCTCAAGGCCCCGCAGGACGTTCGCGCAGCATCCGTCCGGTGAGATCCCGAGCGCCATGTCGGCCGGGTCGGCCCAGTGACGTATCTGGTGGGCGAAGACCTCGTCGAACCCCTCGCGGCATCCGACCCCGGTGACCGTGGCGGTGTCGTTGCTCAGCGCCATCGCCGGGAGCGCCCGCTTGCCCATGATCACCGGGTGCATGAACTCGACCGCGACGTGGGAGGCGTCCGTGCCCGCGCCGCCGTTGCCGAAGACGATCAGCTTCCCGCCCCGGTGGAACCGCGCCGCCATGTCCCGGCACGCTTGCGCGATGCGTTCGGAGTCCTCCGCGAGGCGGCGTCCCGCGGCGTCGCGCCGGGCGAAGGCCTCGCTGACCGCCAGGCGCGTGGTGGATGTCACAGGCATGTGTACGCTCCGTTATGTACCGTAGTCGCCAGGCTACGGTGCGTACGCACGGAACCGACACCCTAAGCGGGACAACCCGGAGTAAAGGCTTGATCGTGGGCGGAAAGCGCGGGTTAGCCCTATCGCATACGGCTTGCCGCCGGCTGGCTCCTCAGGTGGCGGGCGAACCAGTCGCGGGCGAGGCGGGCCACGTGGTCCAGAGCGCCCGGTTCCTCGAACAGGTGCGTCGCCCTGGCCACGATCGCGAACGCGGTCTCCCCGGCCAGCTTCTCCATCGCCTGGCGGTTGAGCTCGATCACGGTGGTGTCGTACTCGCCCACGATCAGGAGGGTGGGCTGGTGGACCACGCGGAGGAAGCCGCCCGCGAGGTCGGGCCGCCCGCCTCGGGACACCACCGCCTGCACCGAGGCCGGGCGCTCGGCGGCGGCCACGAGCGCCGCCGCCGCGCCCGTACTGGCGCCGAACAGCCCGACGCCGAGCCCCGCGACCGGCCGGTGATGCCCGAGCCAGTCGGTCACCCCGGCCAGCCGGGTCGCGAGCAGGCCGATGTCGAAGCGCAACGCGCCGGTGAGGGCGTCGACGTCCTCCTCCTCGGGGGTGAGCAGGTCCACGAGCACCGTCGCCAGTTCGGCGGATTGGAGCTCGTCCGCCACGTGGCGGTTGCGCGGGCTGTGGCGGCCGCTCCCGCTCCCGTGCGCGAACACCACCACACCGTGGGCGGGCCGCGGCACGACGACGTCGGCCCCGAGCGAGACGCCCGCCGCCGGGATCGAAAGGCTCTGGCGAACCACCATCACGTCCTCCTCTTCCCGTCCGGGCCCTCAGTGGCCGGTCGGGCCGGTCTCGGGGATCTCGCCGCGGCTCCAGCGGGCCGTCCGTTCGAGCGGCTCGACGGCCCGCGTCTCGTCGAGGTGGATCACCGCGTCGAACTGGTCGCGCAGGCGGGCGCGGAAGTAGTGGCTCCGCCGCTCGGACCTGGGCCGGTAGACGGCGGCGACCATGCGCTCCAGGCGCGCGGAACTCAGCACATCAGCCGATCGGGGAGCCCTGTCGAACGAGGTGAAGAACGCCTTCTCCCCCACCTCGTGGAACAGTTCCTCGACGCTGTCGCACAGCGCGGGCCTCAGCCACTTGCGCTCCGCCGGCCCGCCCCAGCCGTCCGCCGCGGTGACGGTGCCGGTGTAGGTGGTGAGGCCGATGACGCGGCATCCCTTCCCGTGCCGCTCACGTACGAGCCGGCCGAGGTCGATCTCGCCGCGGCACGCCGCCTCCGTCGCCCGGGCGTCGCCCACGTGGGCGTTGTGCGCCCATACGACGATCTTCGCCGGCCCGCCGCCGCGGCCGAGATGTTCCAGGAGGGCGTCCAGGGTGTCGGCCATATGGCGGTCTCGCAGGTTCCATGAGCAGACGCGCCCCGAGAACATCGAGCGGTAGTGCTCCTCGGCCGTCTTCATGGCCGCCGCGTTCAGTTCCGCGTAGAAGAGCTCCTCCTCGGCCGGCAGTCCCTCCCTGCGCGCGCGGTCCATCGCCTGCCGCAGGTGCTCCACCAGCCGCCCGACGACCTCGTCCTCCCGGCCCTCCCCTGCCCCGCAGGCCGCCTTGGCCCCGTACGCCTGACCGGCGCCGGTGCCGAGGTGGTCGAAGCAGGCGTAGCGCTCGCGAGCTCGGGCCGCGGCGGCGGGGTCGACGCCGTCGAGATAGGTGATCACTTCATACATCGCCCGGTGAATCCCGTACAGATCGAGCCCGTAGAAGCCCGCTTTGTCGGAGTTCCCGCCGAGGCCCAGGTCGTTGTGCTCGCGCAGCCATCCCACGAAGTCCAGCACCACCGCGTTGCGCCACATCCAGGCCGGGAAATGCCGGAAGTCGCGCAGCGCCTCCTCGGCCGTGGCGTCCTGGCTGAGGCCGTGGACGTACCGGTTGACCCGGTAGGCGTCGGGCCAGTCGGCCTGCACCGCGACGGCGCGGAACCCCTTCTCCTCGATGAGCCGCCGCGTCATGGCGGCGCGGGCCGCGTAGAACTCGTGCGTGCCGTGGGAGGACCCGCCTATCAGCACCAGGTGCGCGTCGCCCACGAGGTCGAACAGCGCCTCCGGGCTCGGGATGCCGTCATCGGCGTGCGTGGCCTCCGCGCGGATGGCGGTGACCTCCGCACGGCCCTGCCCGCCCGCCTTGGCCGCCACCGACGCGGCGGACGCGCGCAGCAGGTCACGTACGTCCTCGACGGTGACCTCGGTGAAGTCCCAGTAGGACTGATCCGCCGCGAAGAACGGCGACGGGGTCGTCGCGCAGACCACCTCGTCCGCCTCCGCCTCCATCTCCGCGTAGGCGGCCTCGGACGCGGCGGGCAGCGCGACGACGACGCGCGCGGGGCGCAGCAGGCGCAGGGCCTTGATGGCGGCCCGTATGCCCGCCCCGGTCCCGAGGCCGTCGTCGACGAGGATCGCGACCCTGCCCTGGACGATCCGCGGCCGAAGGTCCTGCCGGAAGTGGCGCTCCCAGCGGGCGATCTCGCGCCCCTCCCAGTCGGCGACGTGCTCGACCACCTCCGGCGGGATGGCCAGGCCCCTGATCACGTCGTCGTTGAGCGCGATCGTCCCCTCCCCGGCGATGGCGCCCATCGCGAGGTCCTCCTGCCCCGGGACGCCGAGCTTGCGGGCGACGAAGACGTCGAGCGGCGCGCCGAGGGCTCTGGCCACCTCGTATGCCGCCGGGGCGCCCCCGCGCGGCAGGGCCAGCACCACGAGGTCGCCACGGCCGCGGTAGTGGTCGAGCAGGCCGGCCAGCGCGCGACCGGCATCTCTGCGGTCGCGGAACAGACGGTCGGGCATGGCGGCCCCCTAACGCGCTCGGAGGCGGACCGCCCGTCGCGCGCCGACGATGCCGCCGCCGGCGTTCGCCCACGCCGGCCGCGCCACCGCCGACACGGTCTCGGGCGGGCCTTGGCCGTTACATCGAGCCTACGCCTCCTCCCCGCTCAGGCACCGTGGCCATGCCTTCCGCCCCATGTCCGGGGGTTTGTGGGTGGTTGGGCGGGCAGGCGCCGCACGTGGGGCGGCCCATGTCCCGTTTAACATGAAATCTGGCTTAATAAGCGCATTTAATATGTCTTTTACCTTCATTGACCGCAAACACCGCGCTCTATGGAAATACCCAATCGTTGCCGCCGTTCCGGGCCAATCTATTTATCCCTCCCACCTGCGAAGCAGGCCGAACACGTAATTGACACGCCGAAGATCGGCACCGCATAATTACACAGCGGCAACGGAAAGCCCCCGGATCACAGAACGGCCCACCCGTTCTGTCCGTTATCGATATGTCGAACATCCCCCGAGCGACAATCCCCTCCGAGCGACAGAGCCACGAATAATCGGCAGCCATTAATCGCGCGTGCCGGGCCCACCCGGCTCACGCGATCGGCGATGCGCGCCATCGGCCGGCCGAGCGTGTCACCTCACCTCAGCGTTCCACGCCTTGATTCCTGCCGGCTTGACCGGCTCTCCGCGCACGGCACCAAACCGGAGTTCTCCGGCTGATCCATTTGTCCCCTTCCAGCGCGACAGTGATTGGTGGTGTGGGTTGTGACCGAGACAACCGACGCGAGAACAGACACACACAACGGCCAGACCCAGCAGAGCCTGGCCACCCA
>NZ_JBEZFH010000101.1:5778-11576 GCF_040649355.1 Sphaerisporangium sp. NPDC049002
CATCAACAACCCCGAATTCGGCCTCCTCAACAACGCCGACCTCAAACAACGCATCCACACCCGCACCGGCCCACCCACCCCCGACGACCTCGACGAGCTCCTCTGCAGGCGAAGGAAATCCCATTTCTTCCTCGCGCACCCGGAGACCATCGCCGCGTTCGGCCGCGAGTGCAACCGCCGGGGGATCTATCCGCAGAGCGTCGAGATCGACGGTCACGCGATCCCGTCCTGGCGCGGCGTCCCCCTGCTGCCCTGCAACAAGATCCCGATCACCAAGACCCGCACCAGCTCCATCCTCGTCATGCGCACCGGAGAAGACGACCAAGGCGTCATCGGCCTCCACCAGACCGGCCTCCCCGACGAATACGAACCCGGCCTCTCCGTCCGATTCATGGGCATCAACGAACAGGCCATCATGTCCTACCTCGTCAGCGCCTACTACTCCGCCGCCGTCCTGGTCCCCGACGCACTCGGCGTCCTCGAACACGTCGAAATCGGCCTCTGACCCACGACCGAAATCAGCATGGAAACGCCAGGCGACCGTTTGGGTCGCCCGGCTTCTCCATGCGCATCCTGAGAACGCCTCGCGGTGCCCGGGATCAGAGCCGTCCATGGGCTGGAGTTGAGCCCGGTTTTACAGTGATGAGACCAGCTTTCTGTGGTCACAACGGAGATTGACTGCGATAAGTGTGATGAAGTCGATGAAAGTCCTCCCCGGCGTCCGCGGGGCTTTCGAACACGCCCAGTTCAGGCACGGAGGGAAGGGGTCGCGCGTATGACCAAGGTGATGACCACGGGCCGTCCGGCACACGAGGTGCTGGCCTGGAGCCGCGACCTGGTCGGCCCCGCCCTGCGGTCCGCGGTGGAGACCCTGCCCGCGTCGATGCGGCGCATCACGGAGTACCACTTCGGCTGGCGGGACGAGCACGGCAGGCCGGCCACGAGCGGCGGAGGCAAGGCCATCCGCCCGGCACTCGTCCTGTTGTCCGCCGAGGCGGTCGGAGTCGCCGCTGAGGTCGGAAGCGCTGCTGAGGTCGGAAGCGCTGCTGAGGTCGGAAGCGCTGCTGAGGTCGGAATCGCCGCCGACGCGGCCGGAGTCCCCGCAGGCTCGCCGCCACCGGCCACGGGCGGCCACGGCGCTCCCGAGGCGGGAGCGGTCCGAGGCGCGGCCGGGGGCCTCAATCTCGCGGCCATGTCGGCGGCGGTCGCGGTGGAGCTGGTGCACAACTTCTCCCTGCTTCACGACGACGTGATGGACGGCGACGCGACCCGACGCCATCGCCCCACGGCCTGGAGCGTGTTCGGTGTCAGCGCGGCCATCCTGGCCGGTGACGCCCTGCTGACCCTGGCCTTCGACGTGCTGGGCGCCGACGGCCACCCCGCCGCTCCCGACGGGGCCCGGGTGCTCGGCGCCGCGGTCCTCGATCTGGTCGAGGGCCAGAGCGCGGACACGGCCTTCGAGAGACGCGCCGATGTGAGCCTGTCCGAGTGTGTGAGCATGGCCGAGGGCAAGACGGGGGCGCTGCTGGGCGGCGCCTGCGCCCTCGGCGCCCTGTTCGGCGGGGGGACTCCTGAGCAGATCGAGCGGCTGCGGGGGTTCGGCGCCCGCCTGGGGCTGGCCTTCCAGCTCGTGGACGATCTCCTCGGCATCTGGGGCGATCCGGCGGTGACGGGAAAGCCCGTCTACTCCGACCTGCGCAACCGGAAGAAGTCCCTGCCCGTGGTCGCCGCCCTGGCCTCGGGTACTCCGGCCGGTGAGGAGCTCTCGACGCTCTACCACCGCGAGCAGGAGCTCACCGGTCCCGATCTGGTCCGCGCCGCCGAGCTGATCGAGGCCGCGGGCGGCCGTGCGTGGAGCCAGGCGCGGGCCGACGACCTGCTGGCCGAGGCGCTCGGCCACCTGACGGCCGCCGACCCCGTGCCGAGGGCCGCCTTCGAGCTGACCACCCTCGCCCGCCTGGTCACCCACCGCGACCACTGAGCGCGGGGCTCAGCGGGTCAGGGCCGTGATGATGCGGTCGAGGGCCGCCAGGTCGGCGGGGCCGAGATCGAGCAAAGGCGGGGGCGGCTCGCCGAGGATCGCATCGGCGACCACGGCGGCCTTCTCGCCCTCGGCGGTCATGGTCACGACCTTCTGGCGGCGGTCGTCCGGGTGGACGTCGCGCACCACCAGGCCGCGCCGTACGAGATCGTCCACGACAAGCGAGGTGTAGGGGGCGTCCGTGCTCAGCTCGGCGGCGAGCTGCCGCATCGTCATCGGCGCCACGGCCAGCCGGCGCAGCGCCTTGACCCTGATGAAGCTCATGTCGAGCGCGTCGCAGACCTCCTTGCGCCGGTCATACCGGTCGAGGACGAGCGCGCGCATGCCGTGCCAGACACGGGTGGCCATCTGGGGGTCGTGGCTCATGACGTGACGGGAATCCTCGTGTCGTCGACGGTGAGGCGTGCCGCGGTCCGCTCCGCGGTGCTCTTCGCCCATCTGCCCGTGGTGATGATACCCAGGAGCAGCACGACCGCCCCGTACCCTGCGACGATCCACCAACCCGGCAGGCTGGCCGTGGTGAACCCCTCCCTCAGGGGTCCCGTCATGCCGAACGCGAGCACCGACCCGGCGACGGCCACGCCGAGCGACTGGCCGACCTGGCGGCTGGTCGAGGCGACGGCCGCCGCGACCCCGGCCTGTGCCAGGGGCATCCCCGATACGGCGGTGTTGGTGACGGGCGCGTTGACCATGGCGAACCCGAAGCCGAAGACGGTGTACCCGGCGAGCAGCCAGGGGATGGGCGTGGTCACGGTCAGCCGGGTGAGCATGAGGCCGCTGGCGGTGATGGCGACACCCGCCATGATGAGCGAAGGCCGGGACCCGCGCTCCCCGACCAGCCGGCCCGACAGCGGGGCGAACACGACCGCCATCGCCGCGATGGGCAGCGTGCACAGCCCCGCGTGGAACGGTGAGAGATTCCGTACGTCCTGCAGGTACAGCGTGTTGAGGAACAGGAACGCGCCGAAGCCCGAGAACGCGCTCACCGCGATGACCGACGCCCCCGAGAAGGGCACGCTGCGGAAGAAGCGCAGCTCGATCAGGGGTTCCGGGCGGCGCAGCTCGTACACGATCAGGGCGGCAAGCGCGGCCACGGCGGCGGCAGAGAACGCGATGATCACCGGGGAGTTCCAGCCCCTGCTCGGCACCTCGATGATCGCGTACGTGAGCGAGGCCAGCGTCACGATGACCAGCACCTGGCCCACGGGGTCGATCCGGCGGGGACGAGGCGCCCGGGACTCCGGGACGTACAGCGCCGTGAGCAGCAGGGCGGCCACCGCGACCGGCACGTTGATCCAGAAGATCGAGCGCCAGCCGGTCGTGTCGACGAGCGCCCCGCCGACGACCGGGCCGAGCGCCATGCTGATGCCGACCACGCCTCCCCACACGCCGATGGCGCGGGCGCGTTCCCTCGGCTCGGTGAAGGTGTTCGTGATGATCGACATGGCGACCGGGTTGAGCATCGAGCCCCCGATCGCCTGGAGGACCCGGAAGGCCACCAGCCAGCCGAGGCTCGGCGCCAGCCCGCAGAGGAGCGAACCGGCCGCGAACACCACCAGGCCGATCTGGAAGGTGCGGCGGCGCCCGACGCGGTCGCCCGTCGAGCCCGACAGGAGCAGGAGGCTCGCCAGCACGAGCGTGTAGGCGTCGATGGTCCACTGCATCCCCGAGACCGGTGCGCGAAGGTCACGCTCGATCGACGGGAGGGCGACGTTCACGATGGTGTTGTCGAGCCCCACGATGAGCAGGCTCATGCAGCAGATCAGCAGGACGAGCATGCGCCTGCGGCGGCTGAGCTCGGTCACGGCCCTCCCCAAGAGGTTGTAGGCGTACAACGGTTTTAAGAGTACAACCAATGCCTCTTATAGTCTGATTTATGCCTATGAACTGCGGATATATGGCTGATGCCCGGGGAAGAACCAGTCTCGTGGGGGCGTGCGATGGCCGGTTACCCGCGACGGTCCCGCTTTCGGGCCGTTGAAGGGTGCCGCGCAGCGCGTTCGGGCCGGGCTCCGCCGTCGCCGCGCTCAGGGGGACAGCGGCCGGTCACGCGATGCCGCGGCCGGGTCTATGGCTGCCGTCAGCGTGCCACTCGCGGCTGTCCCCCATTCGTCCCGCGGCACCCGCGGCACCTCCGGTGACAAGACGGAAGCCTCCGGTGACAGAGGGAGAACCATGCCCGCACAAACGTCGTGGCCCTGTCCGGGGGGACCCCTCCGGGACAGGACCACGACGGTGTAGGTGAACGACCGCTGCTCGGTAGACGGTGGTGTTCGGTGGACGGTGGTGTTTGGTGACGGGCCCCGCCACGGGCTGCGCTTCAGCCGTGGCGGGGCCCGCGGTCTGCGGGTTAGAGCGCCGGGTAGGCGTTCTGGAGGAGCTGACGGAACTGCGCCGAGAACCACGCGCCGGAGATCGGAGCGTTCGGCAGAGCGCCGGTCATGTTGTTGCCGTTACGGCCGTTGCCGGTGTAGGTCGGGTCGCACATCCGGTCGAAGCCCTTGCCCTCGTCGTTCGGGATGGCGGAGCTGGAGCCGTCCGACTCGCCCGGAGGCTTGATCCAGACGTAGGCGTCGAGGCCGGTGGCGGGGTTCGCCCTCGGACGCTCGCCGAGCCCGGCGCCGCTCTGGTTGCACCAGTTGCCGGCGTGGATCCGCCGGTCGACGCGGGACTGGTCGACGAAGGTGTTGACGTCGGTCGACGTGCTCGCCGCCGTGGGCCGGGCCGAGCCGCCCCAGCCGTTACGGGAGGTGTCGATCAGCATGCCGATGGTCGACGGGAAGCCCTCGGTGATGAGCCGCTGGCGGAACGCCTGGGCGTAGGTCAGCTCGTCGACGTAGAAGTTCCAGTCGACCCAGCGGGACTGACGCACCGTCTGGCCACCCGGGGTGGAGTTGATGGTGAAGTACGGCTCGGTCAGCGCGGAGTAGTTGGCGGTGTTGGTGATGAAGCCGTCGACGCTGGACATACCCGCGGTGGTGCCGCGCGCGGTGCTGGCGAAGAGTTGGGCCGACGGGCCGAAGTTGGTGTCCCAGCCGAGCCAGCCGTGGTGTCCCGCGTCGATGTAGGTGTACACGTTCGTGATCGCGTGCAGCTTGTTCAGGGCGTACTGCACACCCTGGACATAGGCGCCCGACGACTGCGCCTCGGCGCAGGCGGCGATGTTGGTGTTGGTGATCAGGTTCGGCAGCGAGTCGATCTCGATGATCGATACGATGCGCAGCGCCGCGTACTTGGGGTCGGCCATGATCGCGGCGATCGGGTCGATGTACTCGGTCTTGTAGCGGTTGAGGCCGTTCTCAGAGATCTTGAGCTCGCCGTTGGAGGCCAGAGCCGAGCAGTCGCGGTTCGGCAGGTTGTAGATGACGAACTGGATGGTCAGCGGGGTGCTGCCGTTGGCGGCGTCCTGCTGGACGGCCGCGTCGAGGTGCGCGCGCAGGCCCTTGGCGCTCGACGAGCCGGCGATGGCGGCGATGCGGTCCAGCCACACGCCCGTCGAGATGTTCGCCACGGCGGAGCCGCCCGGCTCGGCGGCGGCCTTGGTGGACCAGTCGCTGTTCACGTAGCCGGTGGCGCCGACGTAGGGGTTGTCGACGTGCGTGCCCGGGTTGCCGCCGCCGGTCTGCACGGACGCGGTGACCGTGACCGAGGTGAGGCCGGAGGAGGCGACCGTGATGGCCCGCGTGCCGTTGGCGCTGCTGGCGTTCGCCGCGGCCGACAGCGTCACGTTCTGCGCGGTGTTCCAGTTCGCGGAGGT